>JABSRT010000028.1 GCA_013214945.1 Gammaproteobacteria bacterium | reverse complement strand
GGACAGGACAAGGACCGACACAGGATGTGTTGAAGTTAATCGGTAAGATTAACACCTAAGGATAGGGCAAGGACCGACACAGGATGTGTTGAAGTTAATCGGTAAGATTAACACCTAAGGATAGGGCAAGGACCAACACAGGATGTGTTGCTGTTAATCAAGGAAGATTAACATTCGTGGACGAAAAGGACTTGCTAGATAGCAAAGAAGGATTGGCTACAGGATGTAGTAAGGGGAGGGTTCTAAGGAGTGACCGTGCAAAGGAAGTTACAGCAATTCATTTGCTCGATACTATGCAGAACTATCAAGGGTATGACGCTAAGCGCCGTACCCTTTTTTATTGTTCTTTTTTAATGATTAAGCTTGGCGATAAACCGGCGTATCGATCTTAACGATAATGTCACCATTAATAACCAGATAACCGACATATAAACTGTCGCCGTCACTGCTAAATTCAAACTGATAAGTCGCTCGCCAACAAAAGTTTCCCCGCTTATTACGCGAAGGTTTAAGTGTTATTCTTGCAATGGCCAATAGCTGTAAGCTGAATTTGTCGCAATGTTCATTGACTGCTTTTTTAGCTAATTCGGCCATCGAGCGGGTTTGCCAAAACAGCCAGCCAATTAAACCCAGCGCCAGCAAAGCAATAATTTCAATTAACGACATAGTTATTTACCCACCAATTAACAGAGCAATCGCTGACGCTAATTTATTACTGCGATGCGGATGGCGTAACGCATTTAAAAAATGGACTCTGGTCTGTGGGATTGTAACCAAATCACCAAATAATTGGTGAAAAACATCAGGTTCAGCGCTAACTTCAACCACGGCTTCTAAATAACTAACAGCGGCTTGAGTGGTGTTTAATACCGCCCAATAACGAGCAGCCAAGATAACCACAACATCAAGCTGCTCTTTAATCAGCTCGCTGTTTAGGGCCAATTGTAATGCTGCTCGTTGCTGAGATAGATCTGTTGCATGTGATAGCGCTCTTAAAGCATGAATAGCAATACTGATGTTGTTGGTTGCTAACGCATCGCTAAGGATCTCTAATAGCTTAGTGGCTAAGTGCTGATCTATGGAACTGTTTTCTAAGCAACAACATAAGGCACAAAAGGATTCGGCTGGCAGCGACGATATAGCATTGACCACAATATCAAGATTATCATTTTCATTTAAGCGGCTAGCAATATCCGCTAAGCCTTGAAAACCTAATTCTTGCCACTGTTGATAATTGGCTTTATCCGCTAAATAACTTAACGCCGGAGCCATATACTGGCTGGCAGGTAATTCCATCGCCAAACGAGATTGACTGGTGAACGCGGCAAGTTTTTGCTCCGACGGTTTAAAGATTAACGGATTATGATCCAACGCCGATTGTTGCTCTTTATCCGGTTGCTGCTGCATGCTATTGCCTAATGCAGTGACGACCAATTCTAAAAATTGGTTACGGGCCCCCTGCATTAATAATCCCTGCTCATCAAGTGGCAATTTTAAAAACCACACATAGTGATTATCATTCTGGTTTTTATTCCAAAACAGCACGGCAACTAAGGCATGTTGCTGAATGGGATAAGGGTAGGGGCTATTGCCATGTTCAAAATCTAAAAATAACTCAGTTGATATTTTTTGAACTCGACGTCCCATATCAAAAATTCGATATTGGCTGCCTGCTTGTAACAGAAATTCACTAATAGAGTTGATATTATCCACGAAAAAAGTACCACGAAAAAAAGTTAACCTATTGTAGCAATCATTAGCGACTATTGGTAATAAGGATGTTTTCTCGTAGAATGGGCCCCTAGGGCAAGTGCATTAGAATTTAGATATAGGCGTTTTATATAAAACGCTCTTGCCGTGAATGGATCCCCAATATTCGCTTCTATTAATAATTGGAAATTAAGATGTCACAAGCAGCGCAGGTTGAACAAGTTTTAGAACAAATAAATAAAGAAATGATCCGATTAGATTTATGGCAAAGTACCATGCCTTCCAAAGAGGCATTGCGCAGCGCTGAACCTTTTTGTTGCGATACTTTAACGTTTGCCCAGTGGTTAGAATTTATCTTGTTGCCAAAAATGGGCATGCTGGTAGCTTCTGATTTACCCTTACCTGATAAATTGTTAATTTTACCGATGGCACAAGAGTCGTTTAAGCAGGTCCCTTTTGACACTGCTACCTTATTGGCTTTAATCGCTCAGCTTGATGCTTTGTTTGCAGTTAACGATTGATGTTTGAGCAACCGTTAGAAATTCTTTATCAAGACCAATACATGGTAGCGATAAATAAGCCGTCAGGTTTGTTGGTGCATAAAACCTATTTGGCCCGCAAAGAAACACATTTTGCAATGATCATGTTGCGCGATCAGCTTGGCCAATATGTTTATCCGATCCATCGACTTGACCGCCCGACATCTGGGGTTTTGCTGTTTGCTTTATCGAGCGAGATAGCGCGTCAGCTCAACGACCTGTTTAATGAGCGTCTTGTTTACAAAGGTTACATTGCGATTGTTAGAGGTTATCTCGAAGGTGCAGACCGGCTTGATTATGCGTTAAAAGAGCAACTGGACAAAATTGCCGACAAGAAGGCTCAGCAAGATAAAGCCCCGCAAGAGGCTACAACTCACTGGGCCAATATCGCAGTAGCACAATTTCCACAGCCAATTGGTAAATATCCGGCAGGGCGCTTTAGCTTAATTGCGCTAGCGCCACAGACTGGTCGAAAACATCAACTAAGACGACATTTAGCGCATTTACGCCACCCAATCTTAGGTGATACTACCCATGGTGATGGCGCGCAAAATCGTTATTTACGAGAACATTTTGGTTATCGACGCTTAATGTTACATGCCGCACAATTGCAATTTGTTCATCCGGTGACCGGACAGCAAATTGCAATCGAAGCACCGATAGATGACGAGTTTCGTGATGTTTGTCAGCGGCTTGGTTGGTCTAATGTGCCACTAGACAGTTTGAGCTGGGTCAAGCAGCAATTAGATTTAGGTTAATGATGCTTGGCCTAATACACTTGATCTAATAAACAGGGGTTAATTGCAGCTGACTCCAGACCAGTCGATGGTCTGAAGAGCTGTGCCGATTTTTAATTAAGTGATAGTGAGTGCTGTGTTTGTTCGGCCAAAAAACGCCATTATCTATCACCTTAAATCCATAGCGAGATGGCAGCACATAATCTGCTCGCATGCCCCATTGCGCGGTATGGTATTTGGCAGTTGATTCAGTTGACTCTATTAAATTAGAAGAGGCTTTCGATTTTGCGCCGGATTTTTTATTAGCGCCTGTGCTGTGAGGGATGCAGTCATCGTTGACTTTATCGTGACTTAGCAGGGCGGTGATAGCCTCAGGATTAGAGTTACCGTTAGTGGTCGACGCGTTTAAATCGCCGACAATCACAAAACGACAATTTTCGGCTAACCCGCCATAGCCACCCTTATCATCATAAATATAATCAGCCGCACCGTTTGCAATATAATCAGACCAAAACCTGACTTCATCATGATTACGGCAGCGATTACGCAATTCTGGGCCATCAAAAACTGGAGGCGTAGGGTGAGAAGCCAGCACATGAACTATCTCATTATCAATTAATACCGGCACATCCCAATGGCTTTTTGACGACAGCGGAAATTGCTGCCAAATTTCATCGCGATAAAAAAACTGACCCGTATCAGGTTTGACCGGCCGCAGGGCATTGGGCATATCAGCCCATTTGAAATTTTTAAAGGTGCGAATGTTTTTGACATCGATAGGGTAACGCGACAACAAAACCATTGCATAATGGCCGGGAAAAAAGCCAAAACCCCAAGCGTCTCCCAGGATGCCTGTTGCGCTGCCATCACCCGTTAAGTCATGCGGACTAGGCTGGCCGCTATTGACTGGTGCGTAATAATAATAGGGGTACTCTATGGTTAAGCAATTACCTTGGCTGGTAGCAAGATACTGCTTAATAAAACATTCAATGCCTTGGCTGGCATCGTCAATATAATCAAACTCGTTAAGTAAAATAATGTCGGGTGTTATGGTTTGAATTATCTGGGCAATATTTTTAATTTGCTGACTATTATTGGCTAATTGTTGGCTTAGCACCTGCGCTGATAAATTGCGTGCAGCGCGGCCAACATAATTGGTCGCCTCCATGCTGACATTAAAACTGGCAATCGTGAGCGATTTTTTATTCATGGACTGGTTCATTAATCAATAGCGTGACTTGGTGGCTGTAATTGGGCCAGTATACAATATTTGGTCGTATCAGCTGCGAACAATAATTTGGTGATGATGTAACAGCGGTATTGAAATGTAAATAATACTTGTTATCATTGCTGCTAAAGCTTAACCAATCCCTTGGTTTTATTGATTAATCCGTACAATAATGAGAAATATGAAATATTTAAGTGCAGTAACCCTATTATGGGCCTTTTCATTTAGTTTAATTGGTGTTTATTTGGCGGGGCAGGTTGACGCTTGGTTTTCGGCCGCTAGCCGGATAGCACTGGCTGGGTTGGTCTTTTTGCCCTTTATTCGACTCAAAAACCTCAGCGTTAAACTGGCGTTACAAATTGCTGGGGTGGGTGCCTTTCAGCTGGGTTTAATGTATTGCTTCTATTATCAATCTTTTCTTTATTTGAGCGTGCCAGAAGTGCTGCTCTTTACCGTGTTAACCCCAATTTATGTCACCTTGCTCTATGATCTTGGTCAGCGCCGCTTTAGTCCGGTATTTTTATTAAGTGCTGTTATCGCCGTTATCGGGGCAATGACCATAAAATATCAAGGCATTAACAGTGGTTTTCTGACGGGATTTTTGATTGTGCAAGGCGCGAACTTAAGTTTTGCTATTGGCCAAGTTGCTTACAAGCGCATTATGGAACAACAGCCTGAGCCGATTAATCAAGCGAGTATTTTTGGCTTGTTTTATGTCGGCGCGCTCGCTGTCGCACTGCCGATGTATTTGATCTTTGGCGATAGTAGCAAATTGCCGACCACAGCTATGCAATGGGGCATTTTAACTTACCTTGGAATTTTTGCGTCAGGCTTGGGCTATTTTTTCTGGAATAAAGGCGCCACGTTAGTCGACGCTGGCACTTTAGCCGTGATGAATAATGCACTGGTGCCGGCAGGTTTAGTGGTTAATATCGTGATTTGGAATCGCGAAGCTGACTTAATGCGATTGACCGTGGGCGGACTGATTATTATCGGCTCATTATGGTTAAATCAACGCTGGACTAACGCTCAGCACCAAGACTCACAATCAAGTCCCGCAAAGTAACCATGCACGGCAAGCGCGTTTTAACTAAAACGTGGCTATTGCTTACGATATTGGTGCATGTGGAGTAAACCGTATTTTTCATCGACGAAAAATGAGCGTATAGGGATATATTCACCGCGAGTTTACGTAATATGGTTCGATATCTAAATTATAATGCGCTTGCCCTGAGTAACCATGCGTGAGTCTGATGATTGTTTTGCACCGCGCAGACAAATACTGTTATGATACTGTTTTTTCGTACAGTATCATAAGTCATGATTTTATACATTGCTGAAAAACCAAGTTTAGCCCGAGCTTTAGCCGACGCACTGCCCAAGCCTCTCAAAAAGAATGATGGTTATATCCAAGCAGCCAATGGTGACGTTGTAACCTGGTGTATTGGGCATCTGTTAGAACAAGCTGAACCCGATGCTTATGACGAAAAATATAAAAAATGGGCGATTGAACACCTGCCCATCATCCCAAGTCAGTGGCAGCTGCAACCCAAACCAAAAACCAAAAAGCAATTGGCGGTAATCAAAAAATTAATCAAACAAGCTAAAACATTGGTTAACGCCGGTGATATTGACCGTGAAGGGCAAATTTTAGTTGATGAAGTGATCAGTTATTGTAAAGCATCAAAAACTAAAATTACTAATGCCAAGCGTTGTTTAATTAGTGATATGAATAGCGCCGCGGTCACCAAAGCGGTGAACAACTTAAAACCTAATCGAGACTACATTCCTTTAGCCGTGTCGGCGCTAGCCAGAGCACGAGCCGACTGGTTGTATGGCCTTAACATGACTCGGCTTTGCACGTTGCAAGGGCAAAAATCAGGTTACCAGGGCGTACTATCAATTGGCCGAGTGCAAACGCCGATTCTGGGCTTAGTGGTTAATCGCGACCTTGAAATACAACGTTTTGTCTCTAAACCTTTTTATGAAGTGATTGCCAATCTTGAAACCAGCGATGGCATCCATTACCAAGGAAAGTGGCAACCTAGTGCTGCCTGCGAACCTTACATGGATGAGGAAAATCGGGTGATATCGAAGAAACTGGCGCTTAAGGTGGTTGAGCGGATTAAAGGTCAGCCAGGGAAAATCGTTAAGGTAAGTCAAGACAAAAAGCAGCAACCGCCGCCGCTACTCTTTAGTTTGTCTGGTCTGCAAATATCTGCCGCTAAAGCCTTTGGCTTGAGTGCGAAACAGGTGTTAGACATTTGTCAGCAGCTGTATGAAAAACATAAACTTATTACTTATCCCAGATCCGACTGTCAATATCTGCCGAAAGAACATTTAAATGATGTGTCAGCGGTGACCAAGGCGATTAGTGGTGTTTCAAGTAAAATGGCAGACGCTCTTAAGTCAGCAGATCTCACTAAAAAAAGCCGAGTGTGGAACGACGGTAAAGTGGGGGCTCACCATGCGATTATCCCAACGGCAAAAAACAAGCCGACCGGTATATTGTCCGGTGACGAAGCTAAGGTTTATGAGTTAGTCGCCCGGCAATATGTTGCGCAATTTTATCCTGCGTTCGAATATCTTGATAAACAAATTAAGACCGAAGTAGCGGCGGGTTTGTTTGTCAGCAAACAAAAAGACATTATTCATCATGGTTGGAAAGATTTATTTCCCGTCTCAAAACAACGTAAAGAGGCGGATGAATTTTCAGCGGTTAATTTGCCCGTCGTAAACAGCGGTGATGTAGTACAGTGTTTGCACGGCGATTTGCTCGAAAAAAACACCAGCGCCCCCAAACATTTTTCCGATGCTACTTTGTTAGGGGCTTTAACCGGCATCGCTCGGTATGTAACCGATGCCAAAATTAAAAAAGCATTACGAGAAACCGATGGCCTGGGCACGGAAGCGACCCGAGCAGGCATTATTGAACTGCTATTTAAACGTGGGTATTTAATCAAAAAAGGCAAAGAGATCCATGCGACCGAAGTCGGGCTTAAATTAATCACCGCGTTGCCATTACAAATATCGCAACCCGATATGACGGCGATGTGGGAATCTCAGTTAGAATCAATTTCTACAAAATCATTAAGCTATCAATCTTTTATCACTGGTGTTGAAAATAATCTTACTTTGCTGATTGGCCAAGTGAAAAACATTAGCTTTGTTGGTTTGCCAACGCAAACAGTCAAAAAACCCTATCGCAAGAAGACGAATGCGCGTTCAGTAAGGAAAAAGTAACAGCTAGCGCTGGCTGTGGTCGCTATTATCACAATATGTTATCTTTGTGGAGATTGGCTATCTTGGTGGAGCTTAGTGAACAATATAGGCAAACTAAATGAAGTTTTCAGCGCGTGTTTAAAGAATTATGAAATTAAAGCTCGTACATAAGGTCTTTTTAGCCAACTTCTCCGTAATTGGTCTGTTGTCGATCGTGTTATTGTCGGTCAGTTATTATAGTTTCAAGAAGATGAGCAGCTATATCGACGACTCTGCTTACTTAGAAGACCAATATATGGTCAATGATTTAGCGGCTGATTTAGGTGATTATTACACCAAAACTAATAGCTGGCGTGCGCTCGAACTCGACCGGGATTATTGGCGGTTGTTTATTGACGATGTCATGGTGTTTAATGATTTCCCACCACCTCGGGCTGAGCATTTTCGTCCGCGTCCACAATCGCAGTTTAATCCGCCACCGCCACTCATGTTTAATGAAGACGTCCCGCAACCGCATTTTAGACGACCACATCTGGTGTCTCGCATTGAGTTAATCGATCGGTACAAAAAGATTGTAATAAAGGTCAAACACGGCGATAACATCGAAGATTACTTTGCGATAAAAAGTAACGGTACTATTGTTGGTTGGCTTGGTTTGGTTAAAACTCATCCAGCACAGCGCCATGGTGATGCATTGCTAAAACATCAATTAGAGCGAGTTTTTTTTATGGCTTTCATCGGATTGGTATTATCTTGCATGGTTAGCTTTTACCTGGCACGACACTTTATCGCGCCAATCCGTAATTTAATTCAAGGGGCGATTGGTTTATCTGAACGTAAATTTGATACCAAAATTGAGATAAACTCAAATGATGAACTCGCTGAATTAGCACATTATTTTAATGATATTGGGGTAGGGTTATCCAAATTTGAAGTGCAACAAAAACAATGGTTGCAAGACATTGCACATGAATTGCGGACCCCACTTACGGTGATAAGAGGCGAAATAGAAGCGATGGTTGACGGCATAACCCCGCCAACTGAGCTAAATTTACGGCTGTTACAGCAAGACGTTTTACGCTTGAACCATTTACTCAATGATTTACATCAATTGTCGGTAACCGATAATTTGGCGCTAAACAGTGATAGCACCATGATCCGTTTCGACCACGTTTGTTTGGACAGTGCGAGCCGATTTCATACTAAATTAAGCAGTCGGAACATTTCATTAATGACCGATGTTACCTCATGCGCCGCCCGAGGCGATCACAGCCGTTTATTGCAAGTCATTGATAATATTTTACACAATTGCCATAAATATACCGAAGAGGGCGGCTCGGTATGGGTTTCTTGTGCGCAGGTGAATCAGCAGCTGGTGATGACCATTGAAGATTCCGGTCCCGGAGTTGAAAGTACTAAATTAGACAAACTATTTGACCGTTTATATCGGGTGGATTCGCACCGTGGTCGCCAAAATGGTGGCGCTGGTCTAGGCTTGGCTATTTGTAAAAACATTATTATTGCCCACCATGGTGACATTGTGGCCAGTGCCAGTGAACATGGTGGGTTAAAAATTACCATTCACATTCCTAAGGATTTAAGTGAGTAGAAAAATGAGTCAACAGCATGTGCTGGTCGTCGAGGATGAAGAGCGGATCTTGACCTTAATCAGTAAGTACCTTGATCTAGAGGGATATCAATATACCTGTATGAGTACGGGCGCAGGCGTTGTTGAGCGGGTAAGAGCGCTTAATCCTGATCTTTGCATCCTTGATCTGATGTTGCCACACGTTAGCGGCTTAGAGATTTGTCAGCAGCTGAGAGAATTTAGTGATATTCCTATTGTCATGTTAACTGCGCGGGTTGACGAAGTAGACAGGTTACTAGGTTTTAAACATGGCGCTGATGATTATGTCTGCAAGCCTTTTAGTCCCAAAGAACTGATGGCCAGAGTCGCCGCGTTACTAAAACGAGCCGCGCCTAAAAATACCGTGTCGAATCAGCTGTCGTTTAAATCCCTAACGTTAGACATTGATAAGTTCACTGTCTATATCAAACAGTACCCAATCAAGTTAACGGGCAACGAGTTTAATATTTTAAGAACCTTAATGGAGTATCCTGAGAAAGTCTTTTCACGTAAAGAGTTATTACTCGCGGTTAAACAGCATGAACTTGATATCTATGAACGGACCATCGATTCACATATTAAAAATTTGCGGAAAAAGTTATCGGAAGCGCCTGAAGCCCAAAACTACATCGAATCAGTTTACGGGATTGGGTATTCGTTAAAAGCGCATTAACCAAACTTAAAAATAAGCTTGGTTAATGCCGTGTTTCGTTACGCTGTCGTTTTTATCGATAAAGACGACAATAACGATTCCATCAGGTCATTCTCGCTATCACCAAGTTGGGCAATGCTAGCATATGATGATGTGGCGCTATCAAGGCTAGTTTGTTCGTCTTCTTGTGCGGGTGGTGGCATCGGTCCGCCACCACCCGGCATTTTATTGCCCATTTGCTGTAAATGATCATGGGCATTTTGCATCATGTCTTCTAAATCTACCCCTTGTTCCTGGGCATAGGCTTTTAACGAATCGGGTGCCATTTCGGCTAACTCCTCAGCATCAAAATCGCCAGATAAACTCATGCTCATCACTTCTTGCATAAAGCTCTTTACTTCTTCGGTGTCTTCAACCTCTGATAAATAACCCGATAACTCACCATCTACTGGTTCGGGCGGTGGTGGAGGTGGGCGCGAACCGACCTTCATCTCGCTACTCGATTGAGAAACTGAAGTATAGGGTGATACCGTATAACTGCCTGAAATGTCCATTGTAGTGCTCCTGTAAATTATAGTGCCGACCGGCCCTATAATTTACGCAAATATCGTGCAAGAGCTGGTGGAGAAATTGTGTTATTACCGGCTTAACTGTGGAGAAAGTGTGGCGAGAGTATGATGTGGCATACATAAATCAAATATTGCTTAAAACTCAGTAATTTAACCACTCTACCTCCATATTCTAACCATATTTTATTGTTAACGTACTCGGTGTTACCTCCACAACTGTAATAACTAGAGTGACTACCATAATGACAATAAAGTTATCTAATAAAATATATCCAGTAATACTTAGCGCATTGATTTTAGGGGGCTGTGGCAGTGATGACAGTGCCGAAGATGCGACAGCGACAGAGACTGATGGCGCAAGCCAAGTTTTAAGGATATCGGAAGTACTGACTAAAGACCAAGAGGGGGGGCCAGATTGGATTGAGATTGAGGTTGTTGGCGATCAAAGTGTCAATTTAGCGGGTTATTCGCTGAGCGACAGCACCAATGATCCTGCCTCGCTACCTGAAATCACCTTGCAAGCGGGTCAATATTTAGTGATTCAAGCGACCGACGATGTACCGACCGACGGCAGTTACTATGTGCCCTTTAAATTAAGCAGTGATGACTCAGTTGCTCTTACCTATGAAGGCACCGTGATCGACAGCTTGGCATGGCAAGATAGCGATGTTAAAACGGGGCGAACTTATGGCGAATACAACGGGTTAGTACAACGACTTTACCCAACGCCAGGTGAAGCCAATATCCCTTTTAATGCCTTTTTGACCGACGAGGTCGTTAAAGTCGAACTTGAGTTAAGCGATGAAGACTGGCAGGCGATTTTGGCCGATCCAACAGCCGAAGAATACAAAACTGCCGTCATGACCTATAACGGCATTGAGATTGCCGATATCGCGTTTAGAACCAAGGGTAACTCATCATTAAGTGGGGTGGCCAATGACCCAGACAGTATTCGCTACAGCTTTAAAGCCGACTTTAACTACTACCAGCAAGACCAAAAACTGCTAGGTCTAAAGAAACTAAATTTCAATAATATTTATGCGGATCCAAGCATGATGCGAGAGTATTTATCTTATCAAATGATGGATGATATGGGCGTTCCTGCGCCCAGAATCGCTTATGTCGACCTTTACATTAAAGGCCAACACATGGGGCTTTATAATGTTGTGGAAGCGATTGACTCTGAATTTATCGAGCGCCATTTTGATTATGAAGAGGGCGATTTATATAAAGCGGCAGGCACATCAACGTTAGCCTTTGTTGATTACGCCAGTGAGAGTTACAGCGGGCTTGAGTTAAAAACCAACGAAGACACCAGTCAAAAACAAATATTGGTCGAGTTTATTGCAGCGTTGCAAAGCAGTGAACCCGCCAGCTTGCTTAACCTTGATTTATTCTTGAGATATTTAGCGGTAAATACTTTCTTGGTTAATTTAGACAGCTATCAGGGGCCCTTTGCTCATAATTTTTATCTTTATCAAGATAGTAATGAACAAGGTGATCAAATCACCATGTTACCTTGGGATTACAATATGTCGATCAATGGCTTTCCTGCCGGTTGTAGCGTCGAAATTGCGACCAATTTTTTGATTGATCAACCAACCACCGTTGCGTTAGCTGATCGACCTTTAGTGGCGAAAATTCTTGAAGTTGAGGCGTACAAAGCGACCTACCACCAGTATTTAACCCAAGTGATTAACGAGGCTGGCGAATATGAGAAAATGTCGGATAAAATTGACGTGGTTGCCGCTCTTATTGATCCATATGTTGCCGCAGATCCAACCAAGTTTTTTGATTATGAAACGTGGCAAACATCACTAACTGACACGGTTGAAGGTCAGTCGATGGGTGGTGCACCTAATGAGGGTGGTGGCCCGCCAGCAGATGGTGAGGCACTGCCAATCGCTGGTGAAACAGAACCCGTTAATAGTGAAATTCAGCCAATAGATGGCGAAGCTGGGCCAGTTGACAGTGAACTGCCCCCGATGGACGGGTTTTTACCACCAACAGGTGGTGAACTACCGCCGATTGGCGAAATGCCTGCCAATCAAGAAACCACTATCATTGGGCTGAGAGAATTTTTAATCGGTCGAATTGAAAATGTAGGCAAGCAATTGAGCGGCGAACAACCCAGCACTAACAGTGAGGTGGTCGGCGGATGCAGTCTTTAATTGACTTACCGTTAGCCGATGATGTCGATAGCGTGCTATCGACATTTTCCAGCCACGGTCTTAGTGATTTAAATAACGCTTCATTGATGAATCGTGTTGATAGTAAATTCTTGGTTAATCGTGACCAATTACCGCTGATATTACAACATTGTCGTGATCAATATTCGGTCTTAGAGATCGAGCAACGCCAGCGATTTAAATATCAAAGTTGTTATTACGATACCGGTGATTTGACCTTTTTTTACCAACATCATCAAGGCAAGCTTAATCGAATTAAGCTGCGCCATCGCAGCTATGTTGATACCGGCACTTCTTTTGTCGAGCTCAAATTTAAAAATAATAAAGGTCGTACAATCAAAACGAGAGTCGCAGCTGGTGACAATCCAATAGTAGCACTGGAGCGAGCACAGCCTTTCCTTATTGACCAAGGGGTGAGTAACCTCGACGACTTAAAAGCGGTGCAAACCGGCCAATATAGTCGGATCAGCTTAGCCAATGAAACCCTTGGTGAACGGCTGACCATTGATAGCGATTTAAGTTTTTTTAATTTGACCAATTGGCAGTCTAAGACGCTGAGCAATGTGGTGATTTTAGAGTTAAAACAGCACCGGCATAATCGCCGTTCACCCTTATACCAACTGATGCGGACCATGGCGGTGCGGCCGCAGTCTTTTAGCAAATATTGTATCGGTATGGCATTGACTCGTGACCCGAGTCTTCGCGTTAACCGTTTCAAGAAAAACCTTCTTAATCTTAATAAAATAGAACAACAGCGAGTATCTTTATGAGCACAATTATCAATCTATCTTTTATCCAATTATTTTTAATTAACCTATGTTTCACTTTGCTCTTATTACGGGGGATCTATTACCGTCATTCCAGTAACCGAGAGACGTTATTTGGCTTAATGATGTTTGCGATGGGGGTCTTTTTAGTCACCTTCTTTTTACACAACATTGATATGTCGATGGGTTTTGCATTTGGCTTATTTGCCGTGTTTTCAATGTTGCGCTATCGCACCGAGGCACTGAACTTGAGAGATATGACCTATCTGTTCTTGGTTATTGTAATGTCATTGATGACCGCAGTCAGTAAACTGCCACCACTTGACCTGATTGGGCTTGATCTGATTATTTGTGGTCTTGCAGCACTCGGTGAAACCAAATGGTTAGCAGCACGGGTTTGCGAAAAAGCAATTTATTATGAAAACATCAACAATATTAAGCCAGAAAATCATCAACACTTGCTTGCTGATTTAGCTGAGCGTACGGGGTTAGATATTATTCGTGTTGAAATTGGTGAGATTGATTTTCTTAAAGATGCGGCGAAATTAACCGTGTTTTACCACAATGAACTGGCGATTGAACAACCAACCGAAAGCGCTGACTTAACCTTGGTGAACAGTTCATCGGTCATAAGTTAATCGTGATGAATAAACCAATTATGTTTATTGCCGTCACGCTGCTTAGTAGTCAAGCTGTGGCGCAACAAAAAGACGACCCGTTAACATTCACCATCGGGCATCAATTGATGCTCGATGGCGATTACTTAACCGGGTGGTTCGATCAACCAGACGGCTTTAGTGGTGATACACGGCGCTTAAAAACCAGCTTAAGCTTAAAGCAGCAAAACTGGTCAGTTAAAGCAAAGATTGATTTTGACACCGATAACAAAGCGGTAGCCGTCGATGATCTATATTATCAATACCGCGGCTGGGACTGGGGCCAAGTGAAAATAGGTAAACAAAAGGAAGTTTTTGGTCTTGAAAACTCAACGAGCGCTAGCCAACTGGCGACGATTGAGCGCGCGATGTCTACTGGGGCCTTTGCGCCTGGACGTAACGACGGCATTAGTATAAATAGCGAAACGGACCAGCTTAAATGGTGGCTCGGTATGTTTAATAATGACAGTTACGAGAGTGACCATGTTGCAATAACCGGACGCGTGAATTATCAGGTGCTGCAGCTGCAAGACAATAACTTGCAGCTAGGTGCTTCCTTTTCTCGTCGCAGGCTTGATGGCACTGAGTTGGATATTAAATCGGCGCTTGAGATCCATAGTGCACTTGATGTTGTTGATACTAAAAAGCAATCCGTGGATGATATCTCGCTATTTGGCAGTGAAGCTCAATGGTCTAATGGCAAGGTCAAAATCGCAGGAGAATGGTTTTGGCAGCAGTTATCATTAACCGACAGCTTCAATGATATTACTCATACCGGTTGGTATGTTCAAACGTCATATTTATTAAATGACGGCCAATATCAAGTACGCCGAGGTAAACTGGCGCGAGCTCGTTTATCGAACAAACACAATTATTGGGAATTGGTCAGTCGCTACAGTCAGCTCGATACGTTAGAAAGTACGAATGGCACTAAGGTTCAAAATTGGTCTTTGGGCTTAAATTATTATTTTGCTAAGGATTTAAAAATAATGTCAGGCTTTACTTATTCTACAATGCTAGCGCCGATATCACAGTCGGGTAGAGCAGTATCTTTAAGAATTCAGTACCTGTTGTAGCGTATTTTCTCTTAGTTACTTAGCTTACTAAAAGGGCTAACTGTTTTTACAGTTTGCCCTTTTTTATGATAAATGGATAAGTTGGCATACTTGTTATCAGTCGAAATCGAACAGATACAGTAAATCAAGTGCTTCGTCGGTACCTTTGATGATATCTACAAATAATTTTGGCATGAGTTGATAGCGAATAGTTAACTCCGGTTGCGAGTCAAACACGCCGATCGCGTAACGCAGTTCAACGTTGGGCGCAATATAACCACTGACTTCCACGGCGGTATCATCACCACTGCCTTTGGTATTAAAGCTCATATCTGAAATACCGACACTATTACCAATATCGTTAACTAAATCACCAGAACCTTCAATACCACTGCTAAGTAACATGCCAATTAACATACTTTCACCCGTGGTTGAGTCTTCACTGTTGATCTGGCGCCCCCGCAGTAAATACGAAATAGCTTCTTGTTGTGACATCGCTGGCTCAGAAAATATCGTTAGGGTGGGTCGTTTGGCTGGCCCGGTAATATTAATGCCTGCGATAACATTATCTTGAGTTAAATCTGGTTCTCGAATGGCTTCAATATCTAGATAGGGTTGACTCAACGCTCCAGTAAACAGCATTTTTCCTTGGCGAATATCAAGGTTTTGTCCCATTGCTTTATACTTTGCATCAATTAAATTGAGCTCGCCATGACCGGTTAAGGGGCTCTTGACCGATTGCGCTAATTTTAGTTGACCAGTTAACGATGACGTTAGACCAAAGGCATCAATGTTGAAATTTTCTTTAATCAGTACATCAACATCAAGCGCTAACGCCAGTTTATTAGCGGGTGGTTCAACGGGTGGAGCGTCACTGATAATAATGACATCATCGGATAGGCTGACCGCCGATTGTGGTAGTTTGTTTATTTTGACCTTGCCTTTATCAATGCTGACATCGCCACCAATCGCCAATAATGCTTTGGTGTAATTAATATTGATATTTGGACTAAAGGTAACCGACAAATCGCTGGTCGGTGCAACGGTCATATTCGAACCTGAAATGGTCAAATCGCCGCTTATCTCGGGCTGCCACTGCAGCTGGCCAGTCACTTTACCTGTGCCTTGACCTAGTATGAAGTTACTGACAATGTCGGCCTTGTTGCCAGCAAGAGTAATGTTTGCGGTTAGTTTATCTATATTTGTTGGCAGTGATTGACCCGTGATATGACCTTGCTTAAGCGTAATGTCACCAAATAACAGCGGTGCTTCGAGCGTGCCACCAAGGGTTGTTTGGCTATTGATAATACCGGTTAAGATCTCAACATCAGGTAAGAATGCTTTAAACGGCGCAAGATTAATCTGCGATAACTCAAGCTTACCTTGCAATGGCGCATTAGGTTTTAACCGCGCAGCACTGGCATTTAATAAAAGAGAACCAATCTCTGGCGAGTGAACGGCAACATGTAACTTATTGTGCTGCGAATTTACGGTTAGCTTGACCAGTAATTGTTGATAATGACTTATAAAGTCACCTTGTTGCGTTTCAACTTTAATTTGGCCTTGTGGGCTTGACAAGGTAGCGTCTAGTTTTGGCGCTGCATTAGGTTGCCAGCTCGCTGTGGCACTAAGTTCGACTAAACCCTGCAGGTTTGTTTGCTCTAACAAAGGAGCTAACTGACTAATGTTAAAATTATTTAACGCAAGATTTAGCCGACCTGCTGTGCCTATAGTGCTGGGCTGGGTTAAACACAGGCTAGGAGCAATACCGACTTGCTCTGTCGTGGGGCTAGTTAACTGCAGCCAGCAATGTTTAGCTATTTTTAGCTGTTGAGTTTTTGTATTAACCCCAATCGCTAATGGTGCGGTTATTGCCCACCGACCGAGTATCGCATCGATACTCGCTTGAGATAATTTACCTAACCACTGTTGCTGACGATAACCACCCTTAAGCGCCAATTGTACTGAGCCTTGATTACTGGTTAGTTGCACCTCTGCTTGGTGTTTAAGCCAGCTACCGTTAAAATTTACCGACGCTTGCGAGATTTGTTGCTGGGCGAGTTCAAGCTGATTGAGTTTTATCGCAAGATTATTCTTCGATTGCGCATTGGTTGATATCGTGCCATTAACTGACAGCTTTTTAAGCGTTAATTGCTCAGCGTTGGCGTTAATATTGCTGGCTTGCAAAGCTATTTTTATGGTCGGGTTCGTTGTGTTGCCACTCAGTTCGAGATCGGCCAATAAACTGCCGGTTATTTGCGGCACTGATTGACTTAAATCATTGGCATTAATGTTAGCCTTGAGTGCGATAGTTTGGTCAATAGTGCCATTAACTAGCAGGCTATTACTGCCATTCTTAAGCAGTAGCTGCTGCACTTGCCACAAGCCGTAAGGTGATTTTTTACCTGAGTTAGTTGCGGTATTTACCGAACGACCGTTGATTTTACCTGAAAGCTGCAACGGGTTATTTTGCCAGTGGCCATTCAGATTGATCTTATCAAGCGCAACCTGCCACTTTTCACCGTTCAATTGACCAATGCTGTGAAAATCGCCATTGAGCTTTGCTTTTATCGCTGGCCATTTTTTATCAGGTTCAATGTTGGCTAAATTCAGTTTGGCTTGCCAGCTTAAACCGTCATGCCACTTGAGCGTTGCGCTACTATTTATCTGACCATTGAGGGTATTAATTTTTAACGTATTTAGGGTTAAGCCACCTTGGCTGGCAATGCCTTGCGCTGAAACTGTGGTCGCCGGAATTTGATCGCCAACCACACCTGTCGCCAAACTGAAAGTCAGCTGCTGCAAACTGCCACTCGCATTGAGTTGACCGGGCTCTACTTTAATCGGCTGGTTAGGTACAGTAAAAGCTAACCAGTTGGCGGCGAGATCAAAGGGTAAATGTGGCTGTAATAGATCGAGGGTGGCGTTGATGTTTGTATTGAACTGGCCCTGACTGGCAAGCTTAGTGTTTAGCTTGTTTAATGAGCCATATAGATTGATATCAATGGTGTTTTCACCAACACCAAGTGCTGGTTCGGTTTTAATGATTGAGGTGAATTTTAGTGGATAATTATTGGTTAAGCTGACAGCGCCTTCAAGATTTATCTTTGCGAAAGCATGCTCAAGCGTTAACTTTTCAATGGTAAGTTGCTGTTGCTTTGCATTGGCATTAAGCGTCAGTCTGGCAATTTTTTCAATCTTATCACCGTTAATGATCGTGGTATCGATAATGGCTAAGCGATTAATAACAATGGCCAAAGGCAGAGTTATTTCAGGCAGTTCAATTGCTTTGTTGTTATCACTGGTTGCTGCTTGTTTTGATGTTTGAGCAGTGCTGACTTTGACGGCGTTTTTCGGCGGTGCTAATTTTGCGGTTAAGCCGACTAAATTTAAATCATTCACGGTTAAGCTTGAGTCGCTAAACGCTAAGGCTAGCTGCAACTGTTGCCAACTAATTTGATGACTATTAACGGTTAGTTTGAGTTGATTAATCGCTAGGTTATTGAGCTTAAACCACAGTGGTAAATCAATGTTAGTGACTGGCTGTTGCTGCTTAGGTTGAGGTTGCGATGTGGCTGGGGTTACATCAATCGTCAGATTATCGAGGGTAATATCGTCGATGCAAATGCCGCCATTACGTAGGCATCGCCAATCCCAATTAATCTTCAACGTAGCAGCTTTAAGCTCTATTGTTGCTAACTTAATAGATATGTCATTTAAAACGGGATCATTAAATAACGAACCTTGGCTAAGCTTAATGTCGATCGCGGGTTCAATTTGCTGCACGGCTTTAATGAGCAGGCGATTGCCCCAGTGACTGCCGACTAATACAGAGATTAATAATAGTAAGGTTAATAGGGACCAACCCAAATAACGGACGACTTTATAAGCGGTTTGTTTATTACTCATAACGGTGGCCCAATTGAAAAGCTTAGTCTAAAAGGTTTATCGTAATCAGAGTTACTCTCATCACTGGTGAGGCCAAAGGAAAAATCGACCTTAATTGGACCTACTGGTGTTATCCAGCGCACCCCAAAGCCGACATCAGTTTTTAGCGCCTCGGAAAAATTATTGGTGGTGGTGCCAGCATCAATAAAAGTGGCCAGTCGCCATTTTGGTGCAATTAAATAACTATATTCTAACGAGAGGTTAACTTGATACAAACCACCGGTTAATTCATCTTGCTTACTGGGCGAAATGCTCTCAAATTTATAGGCACGTAAGTTCTCATCACCCCCACCAAATAAGCGCATAGAGACAGGAACATCCTCAATGGATTTGGCCAAAATGGCCGCTAAATCACCAGCGGCAATAAATTGATGTTTAGTCTGATAACTTCGCAGCCATTTGGAACGTAATTTAAACTTAACTAAGTTAGCATCAGAGCCCCAACCTTGATGACCAAGCTCCAGACTCATGATCTGTTTATCCCCCCAATAAGGAGTGAAGCCACCCTTTAAGCGAGTGCGAGCGTAACTAATGCCAGGAATAATATTGGTGGTTAACAATTGTTGTTCGCCTTGAATGGCATCTTCGCGCTCGAATTTGAGGAATGTGCCACGTTTCCAGCCACTGTTTAGCAGTTCATTGTGGTGCAGTTGAAATGAATAGATGGTGCTTCTGGTGTCATTTTGATCAATATTTTGCCAGCCTAAAGTCGCCGTCGCGTAATTGTCGTTGGGATCTTCAATCGGTACTTTGTAGCTGGCTGCAAAAGACTGCTCCAGCTTGGCAAGTTTGAGTTCGCTGGTAATGCTGTGGCCGTATTTATTGAGCCAAGGTTTAGTCCACTTGATGCGCCCACGAGGACCAGAGTTAGAAGATGCCCCCGCGCCTACTTCGACGGAATTAGCTGGCTTTTCAACTAAATTGACATAAATCGGCACGGTTGAGTCGACCGCTTTATTTAAGTCAGGGAAAACCTCAATCGCTGAAAAATATTTACTGCGTGATAGCGCGGTATTATATTTCGCGAGCAGCACACTGTCATAGGGTTCGTTAACCGCAAAGGGCAACATCGATAAAATAAGTTCTTGAGCTGGGCTTGGTTGTTGAAATATCAGTTCACCAAAAGAGAAGCGATCACCACTGTGAAATATCAGCGTAATCTGTGCCTGATTCAATTGGGGATTAATAGTTACGGTGCTGGTTTGCCAACGCGCTTTAAAATACCCTTTGGTGACAGCTATATCACTAAAAGCATTTTTAAAACTCTGATAATTACCGTGGTTAAATCGATCCCCTAGTTTGAGCGCTTCGCTGTGAATTAAGTCGCTAAATTGAGGATCGGTTTCGGCCATGCCAACAAGTGAAATGTTCAGTTTGGAAATTGTGGTTGCTGGGCCCTGATCGATGATTATTTTGGCTAAATACTCTTGGTCATCGTAGCTGGTGGTAATGGCGATAATCGGTTGATAATACCCAATTGCTTGCAGTGCTTTAATCGTGTTTTTTTTGAGTTCTAACTGCCATGCTCTTAAATTTTTAGGCGAGCTAGCAAAAATATTCTCAACATAGAGTTGAACATTATCTTGCGCTTCACTGCTAAGTTGATCATTGAGGGCACTAATCTCAAACTCGGTTGAAGCGGAAGTTTGAGCAGCACGTGCAGCAAAGGTGATAGAAAATAACACCCAGCATAATGCAAGTATCGAAATGGTCTTCATTAACCGTAAAATATCCTTAAGCTTGAGTGAAATTACATGATGGAAATAGCATGTTAACCGCGTGAAGCTGAATCTCAGATTAAAACACTAGCAATGGCTACTGTGTTAATATACAGTGGTGCTTGGTGCTGCAATAAATAAGTATATCGGGTTATTCTCTAATGGTTAAGATTATTCACATTGATATGGATTGTTTTTTCGCGGCGGTCGAAATACGCGATAATCCACTGCTAGCTGGCCAACCTGTTGCCGTTGGTGGTGATAGTGAGCGCCGTGGTGTTATTTCGACCTGTAATTATCTGGCTCGTGAGTGGGGCGTGCGCAGTGCTATGGCAACGGCTAAAGCCAAGCAACTGTGCCCTCAACTAATATTGGTGCCAGGGCGGATGGAAGTTTATCAACAAGTGTCGGAGCAAATTCGGGCTATTTTCCATCAGTATAGCGCGTTAATCGAACCTCTATCACTGGACGAAGCCTATATTGATGTCACTGACTGTCAAGCATGTCAGGGGAGTGCAACCTTAATTGCAGAACAAATTCGGCAGCAGATATTTGAACAAACAGGTTTAACTGCTTCGGCGGGCATTGCGCCCAATAAGTTTATGGCAAAAATTGCGTCAGACTTAAACAAGCCCAATGGTCAATATGTGATAACGCCCGATCAGGTCGATCAATTTTCGTTAAACCTGCCTCTGAGCAAAATCCCAGGGGTCGGTACGGTGACGCAAGAAAAACTAAGCCGATTCGGTCTATTAACCGGGCGTGACGTTCGCGCTGTTGACCAACAATTTATGCTCGATAACTTTGGTAAATTAGGTTTGGCCATTGCGCAACGTTGCTTAGGTATTGATTTGCGGCCTGTTGAGCCGAGCAGGCCCAGAAAGTCGGTTGGGGTTGAAACGACATTAATGAGTGATATTTCAACGCCACAGCAGTGCATTGCATTGATTGAGCAGCTCTATATAGAGTTAACCCGCCGCATAGCAAAGTCAGACTCGACGTTAGTGATCGCCAAACAAGGCATTAAACTGAAATTTAATGATTTTCAATCGACCACGGTGGAAAAAATCAGCGCAACTGCAAATTATGACTTATATCTACTATTACTAGAGCAGGCACTTAAGCGGCGCAATGGTCGCAGTATTCGACTAATCGGGCTCAATGTCGGTTTAAGCAGTGAGTCAGCATCGACTCACCAGCTCGATTTGTTTTAATACATACTATATATAGTAAGTTTAGTTATGCACGCTCTGGAATATTTTTCAAAATAGCTAACGTCAGTTGCCAAAAGCGGTCAACGGTGGCTATTTCTACCTTTTCATCCGGTGAATGTGGAAAACAAATGGTCGGGCCATAAGACAGCATATCCCAATGCGGGTAGGCATCTTTAAATAAGCCACACTCAAGGCCGGCATGAATGACCATGATTTTAGGCACCTGACCAAATAACTCCTCATAAGTATTACGTACCACTTGCATTATGTTTGAGTCTGCTACGGGTTGCCAGCCGGGGTAGGCACCAGAAAAATCGATTGTTGCACCCGCTAAAGTGAAAACAGATTCAAGCATGTTTTGAACATCGACTCGGCGTGAGTCAAGCAAAGAGCGGATCAAACATTGAATATAAATTTCGTTGTGACGCGTTTGAATAACACCTAAGTTGTTTGATGTCTCGACCACGCCGTCAACATCATCACTCATTCGCAATACGCCATGCGGGCAGGCATATAGGGCGGCTAAAATATTCGTTTGCAGCCCTTGTTCTAATACTTGTTCGGGTAAATCGTCAGGGTCGAGAAAAACAGCTAACTCGGGCTCTGTTTTAGCAAGCTCAGCTTGTAGGGTGGTGGTTATAAGCTGTAAATCTTGTTGCAATGCTTTTACTAACGCTGTTGGAATGACAAGTTCAGCTGTCGCTTCACGGGGCAGGGCATTACGTAAGCTACCGCCGTTAAAACTGACTAAACGGATCGGGTAGGTTTTGCTTAACTCAAACAATACTCGAGCGAGTATTTTATTGGCATTACCACGACCGAGGTGAATGTCGACCCCAGAGTGACCACCACGTAGTCCTTCGATAACCAGACTAAAGCCACTATGTTGTTGTGGTGTTGGTTCAAAATTTAGGTTAAAACGGATATTGGCGTCAACGCCGCCCGCACAGCCCATATAGATTTCACCTTCATCTTCTGAATCGGTATTTAGTAATATTTCACCTTCTAATAAACCGGGCTTAAGACCGAATGCGCCAGTCATCCCCATTTCTTCATCGATGGTGAGCAGTGCCTCTAGTGGTCCATGCTCAATAGTCGGATCATCTAATACGGCTAAAATAGCACTTAAGCCGATGCCATTATCAGCGCCAAGCGTGGTGCCTTGAGCTGTAACCCAATCGCCATCAATATAAGGCTTAATTGGATCTTTGGTGAAGTCATGTACTTGGTTATTATTTTTTTGTGGCACCATGTCTAGGTGCGCTTGCAAGATCACGCCTTTGCGATTTTCAAAGCCCGGACTTGCTGGTTTCTTGATAATGATATTGCCAACGCTATCACGGCAAACATCGAGCGACTTTGATTGCGCCCATTGCACAATATGCTGTGCTAATGCTTCCTCGTGCTTTGATGGATGAGGAATACTACAAAGTTGGGCGAACCAGTCCCAAACTGGTTTTGGAGCAAGGGTTGAAATGGTCACAAGAAAGTCCTTAAAACAAAAATATTAACAGCATACACACCTCACGATTAATATCGTTATTTATAGTAAATAAACTCTGAAGATACTGTAAGTCAAACTTTACGCTATCGAGTTGATTGTCAAATAAAATTCAAACTGCTTTAGTACGATCTTGCGAGATATCTTACCTAAATAGTCAAATATGCTTGCTAAAGTGTGACCTAAAGCGCATAATCGCGCGCTTTAAAACACCGCAATGTCTATCTTGGAGTTCAAGAATACATTGCAATCTATCTTTACGATTTGGAGTAATGCGCGTCATGTTGCAGCAACTGTTTCAGTTAAATGAACACAACACCAATGTTAAACGAGAAGTTATTGGTGGGATCACCACGTTCTTAACTATGGCTTATATCATTTTTGTTAACCCCTCAATGCTTGAAGCTGCCGGAATGGATAATGGCGCTGTATTTGTAGCGACCTGTCTAGCGGCCGCGATTGGTTGTTTTATTATGGGCTTTGTCGCCAACTACCCGATTGCTTTAGCACCTGGTATGGGTCTAAATGCATTTTTCACCTATACCGTTGTTATGGAAATGGGTTATAGCTGGGAAGTAGCACTAGGTGGTGTTTTCATCTCTGGCGTGCTTTTTGTAATCATGAGCTTATTTAAAGTAAGAGAATGGATTGTCGATAGCATTCCACAATCATTACGCTACGGCATTGCGGCTGGTATTGGTTTATTCTTAGCAATTATTGCACTAAAAAATGCAGGTATTGTTGTTGATAGCCCAGCGACGTTAGTGACTTTAGGTGATGTTACAGCATTCCCTGCGATAATGACTGCCTTGGGTTTATTTATCATTGTTGGTCTTACTCACCGTGGTATTAACGGTGCTGTGATGATCTCAATCTTGCTTATTACCGTTCTGGGCGTAGCATTTGGAGATATCTCATATAACGGTATTATCTCTATGCCACCATCGTTGGCTCCAACATTTATGCATATGGATCTGACTGGTGCATTAGAAGTTGGCATGATCAGTGTTATTTTTGCTTTCTTGTTTGTTGATTTGTTTGATACCTCGGGTACCCTGATTGCAGTTGCACAACGCGGCGGTCTACTTGATGAGCAAGGGAAATTACCACGTTTAGGCAAGGCATTATTAGCTGATTCTACAGCGACTATGGCTGGCGCTGTACTTGGTACATCAACTACAACTAGTTATGTTGAGTCAACCGCTGGTGTTGCTGCTGGTGGCCGTACTGGTTTAACCGCAGTAGTTGTTGGTATTTTGTTCTTGCTAGCGCTGTTCTTTGCACCTCTTGCCGGTATGGTTCCTGCGTATGCAACCGCTGGTGCATTGCTTTATGTTGCAGTATTGATGATGTCGAGTCTGATTAATATTGAATGGGAAGACTTAACCGAAGCCGTTCCTGTTGTTATAGCAGCAATCATGATGCCACTAACATTTTCAATAGCTAATGGCATTATCTTTGGTTTTATTGCTTACGTTGGCGTTAAAGCATTCTCAGGTCGTTTCGCTGACTTAACGGTTAGTGTTGTAGCTCTGTCAGTATTGTTTGTCGCTAAAATTGCTTTTTTCTAAATAAATAAGCACATAAGCCGATCAATAAAAGATATATCTCTTTATTGATCGGCTAGTTATTTCTTATTATTACCCGCACGTTTGTCATCCCCTGTTATTTATAAAATGACTGCTATAATTTATATCTAGCCCCTATTAAGGTTTGATATGTTATGGCTCAAAATAACTCTCAAGAAGTAAAATTCCCTCCGTCCCAACAGCTTGTTTCAATAACAGATAAGCGCGGTATTATCACCTATGTTAATGATGCTTTTGCGCTAATTTCAGGTTACAGCCAAGAAGAGTTGATCGGTAAACCACACAATATTGTGCGTCATGCTGATATGCCCAAAGCGGCGTTTGCTGATTTGTGGAGCAAGCTTAAACATGACCAGGCTTGGCGTGGAATGGTGAAAAACCGCTGTAAAGATGGTCGCTATTACTGGGTTGATGCATACGTTACGCCGCTAACTGAACATGGTGTTACTGTTGGTTATCAATCGGTTAGAGCCTGCCCTAGCGCTGAGCAAATTAGTGCTGCAGTCAAGCTTTATGCGCAATTGAATGCAGGCAGGAAAATTACCGATTTTCACGCTAATCTACCCCTGAAGCAAATGTTAGGTAGTTTAGTATTACTATGTATGCTGATTGGGCAATATTGGATTACTAAAAATCTGTCGGTAGTCGGCTTGTCATTATTGTCTTTTGTATTGCTGCTGGTGATTTTTAGCGAGGAGCTTATCAAGCTACCGCAATACTTAATGCGGCTCCAGAAAAAAATAGCCAGTCCTTCAAGTATTATCTTTAGTGGGAAAGGCTTGGTGGCAATCGCAGATTATGCATTGCAGTTGTCGCAAGCTAAATTAAGAACAGTGTTGGGTCGGTGTACCGACTATAGTGTGAATATAGTGGATGTGACACACACACTAGATACGTCGTCAAAGTCCACATTAGCGGGGTTAATTGAACAGGGTAAGCACCTCGAGCAATTAATAACAGCAGTAAGCGAAATGAGTAAATCAATTGAGCAAATAAGTCTCAATACCAATGATTCAACTCAACGTGTGACTAGCGTTGGTGAGCAATGTCAGGAGGCCATTGTATTAATCGATACAACTGAATCAACTATCTCTAAAGTGGCTGAAAATGTCGCATCAGCAGCGCAGGCTGCTCAATCGCTTATTTCAGAAGCCGATGCAATATCCAATATCATGAGCGAAATAAAGGGGATTGCTGACCAAACCAATCTGTTAGCGTTAAATGCTGCTATCGAGGCGGCCAGAGCAGGTGAGCAAGGGCGAGGTTTTGCTGTCGTTGCTGATGAAGTCAGAACATTGGCTAGTCGGACTCAAAATGCGACGGAGCAAATTCAAAATTCGGTGGTTACTTTACAGAGAACTTTATCAACCTGGAGCGAAATGATGCTTGGAAACAAGGTTCAAGCACAACAGAGCTGCCAGCAAAGTCAAGACATTCGTCAGGCGATGATCCAGATCTCAACTTTAATGGATCAAGCAACTGGTGCAGCGATTGAAATTTCGAGCATTACCGAACAACAAGGTGTGGTGGCTAGCCAAATTAGCAGTAGTGTATCGACCGTTGAAAAAATTGGTCAAGATAATAACGAGCAAGCTGAACAAATCCAAATAAACTGCGATAAGTTAAGAGAAAGTGCCCAGAATCTTAAAGATTTAACCAGTACCTTTGAATAATTAACCTGAGCTATTTAAGATTTACTAAGCTTGGTGATTACCGACGTTATTTTACCCTGACTTAATTGGTTAACAATAATTTGATCAGGCTGTAATTGACTGCTGTCTTTAATGACATTCATTTGTTCGTCATAAGTAATGCTATAGCCACGTTCAAGCACCGCTAATGGACTGACACTATTGAGCTCTCGCAATTTTGCGTGCAGCGCCGCTTGTTTGGTTGCTAGCAACCCAGTTGCAGCCTGTTTAAGCCTAATTACCAGTTGCTGGTGGCGCTCTATGAATTGATTCAGCGCTGGCTGAGGTGTATGGACGAGCAAGCGCTGACTAAGCTGGTTTAATCTGTGGTTGTCCTGCTTAAGTCGTCGACTAATGTTTTGACTTAACTTACTTGATAATTCATCTAAATACTGGGCTTGTTGTTGCAACCGATATTTAGGATCTTGCTGCACTAAACGTTGAGTCAGCCCTTGCAATGTTATTTGCCGAGCAGCAATGCTGGCATTGATTACGGCGTTTAATGATTGCTGACAATAGCTGATGCGTTGACGCAGTTCTTCGGTGGTATCGACCGCTATTTCAGCCGCGGCCGACGGTGTTGGCGCGCGGTAATCGGCGACAAAATCACTGATAGTGACGTCAACTTCATGTCCTACGGCACTAATAATTGGTAAATTAGAATCGAAAATTGTCCGCGCTAAAATCTCGTCATTAAAACACCATAAATCTTCAAGCGAACCACCGCCACGGCCGACAATCAGCAGTTCAACTTCATTACGATGGTTGGCAAGATTAATCGCGTTGATGATGTCGTTAGCCGCTTGCATACCCTGCACTAAAACGGGATAAATGATGACATCAACGGTCGGGTTTCGACGCTTTAATACGGTTAAAATAT
Source organism: Gammaproteobacteria bacterium (assembly GCA_013214945.1). NCBI lineage: Bacteria > Pseudomonadati > Pseudomonadota > Gammaproteobacteria > Gammaproteobacteria bacterium. The sequence goes on along the minus strand of JABSRT010000028.1, from coordinate 27,454 downwards.
CTTGGATGGCTGCGCCAGTCGGTGAGGTAATAACCCCTATTTTCTTCGGTGCATTCGGTAGTGGCTTTTTATGCTCACTGGCAAACAGACCTTCGCTAGTGAGTTGGGCTTTAAGCTGTTCAAACTGCTGTTGTAATAAACCATCACCAGCGACATCCATTACATCAACCAATAACTGATAATCACCGCGGGGTTCATAAACACTGAGGTTAGCTTTGACCAAAATTTGCTGACCATTTTGAGGTCGAAACTTAACAGCACGGTTACGACTTTTAAACATTGCACACTTAACTTGCGAACGCGCATCTTTAAGGGTGAAATACCAATGCCCAGATGACGCCGCGACAAAATTCGAAATTTCAGCATTTAACCAAATCCGGCCAAAATTACCTTCGAGCAAACGCTTAATTTCATTGTTTAGCTTGGAAACATTATAGATATTTTGTGATGGACTTAGTGGCATCGTTAGGGATTCATCAGTAGTCGGCGATATATGGTCAGTAGTGTATAGCGTCACTGTAGTTGAAACAATAAAAAAGGCCCCAGAGGGCCTTTAGTTTTAGACTGAAAATAACTCGTACTTAGTCCATTTGGCGAATACGTTCTTTTAACACTTCAAGACCTGGCTTGTCATTAAGCAGTTCTTCTTTGGTTAATCCGGTTAACTCATGCGGAAAAACTAGCCATTCGTCTGTTTCATATAGATAAAAATCAGGTACTCGGTCAGTTTTGTTATTTTGAGGTTTATAATACGGAGTCGCGATCTTAATAATAGGCGTATTACGGCGACATTTCTTGGTTAAATCTTCAATAATTTGCGCCACGCTTAAGCCCGAATCATAAACATCGTCAACGATCAATAAGGTGTCTTCAGCATTAACATTTTTAATAATGTAATCAAGACCATGAACACGAACATTAGATACACGTTGTTCAATTCCTGTGTACGATGAAGTACGGATTGAAATGTGATCGGTTTTAATCCCAAAAAAGTCCAACAGCTCTTGCACTGCAATGCCTACAGGGGTGCCCCCGCGCCACACGCCGATGATGTAATCTGGGCGACAACCGCTGTCGAGGACTTTTAAACCCAAGTTATAAGAATCGTCGAGTAATTGTTGCGCATCAATGTATTTTTTTGTCATGGTGTGAACTCTACCGCTGGAAAATAATGATTATAGACTATGTAAATATTTGGCGAGATTATAACGAATTGTTTTTATCATTACATTGATAAATTGCCGTTTCCACGATTTTTTCCACCAAATGCTCATTTTCAATAGTTAACGAACAGTACCAAGTTTAAAATAATTACAAATAGTGATTTACGAACGCCTGCATATCTCCTATAATATGTCCGCAATATTTTATACCTTTTTCCTCTTATTTTGGTGAGATGTTGCAATGCTAAGAATCGCACAAGAAGCACTAACGTTTGACGACGTTCTACTCGTTCCAGGACATTCTACTGTCCTTCCCCACACCGCAGATTTACGAACTAAATTAACCCAAACAATCAGTTTGAATATCCCGATGCTATCAGCGTCAATGGATACTGTTACTGAAGCTCGGTTAGCCATTGCTTTGGCTCAAGAGGGTGGTATTGGCTTTGTTCATAAAAACATGACGATCAAAGCGCAAGCGCATCAAGTATCGTTAGTTAAAAAGTTTGAATCTGGTGTTGTTACTTCACCCGTGACCGTTAGCCCTAACGTAACGATCCGCGAAATCAATGAAATGCGTAAAAAACTAGGTTTCTCTGGATTCCCAGTCGTTGATGAAAATAACCTATTGGTTGGTATTATCACTTCGCGCGATATTCGTTTTGCGACTAACCTCGATAAGCCAGCGTCAGTACTAATGACGCCAAAAGACAAGCTTGTTACGGTAAAAGCGGGTGAAAAATCAGACCAAGTATTGCACTTAATGCACGAGCACCGAATTGAGAAAATTCTGGTTGTTGACGATGCTTTTAAGTTACAAGGTATGATCACAGTAAAAGATTTCCAAAAAGCTGAAGACAAACCAAACGCTTGTAAAGATGACGAAGGTCGTTTACGTGTTGGTGCTGCAGTAGGTTGTGGCGAAGGTACCGATGAACGGATTGCAGCACTTGTTGCCGCTGGCGTTGATGTGTTACTGATTGATACTTCTCATGGTCATTCGCAAGGCGTGTTAGACCGGATCAAGAAAACTCGCAGTGAATACCCAGATTTACAGATTATTGGTGGCAACGTTGCTACTGGCGCTGGTGCATTAGCAATTGCTGATGCTGGTGCCAATGCGGTTAAAGTCGGCATCGGCCCGGGTTCTATCTGTACCACGCGTATTGTTACTGGTGTTGGTGTGCCACAAATTACTGCAGTCTCAGACGCGGTTGACGCGCTAGTGGGTCGTGGCATTCCGGTTATTGCCGATGGCGGTATCCGCTTTTCTGGTGACATCGCTAAAGCGTTAGTTGCTGGCGCTAGTTGTGTGATGATGGGTTCTATGTTCGCGGGCACTGAAGAAGCACCTGGTGAAGTTGAACTGTATCAAGGTCGTTACTACAAATCTTACCGTGGTATGGGTTCTATTGGCGCAATGGATCAACGTGACGGTTCATCTGATCGTTACTTCCAAACCAGTAACGAAGCATCAAAGCTTGTTCCTGAAGGCATTGAAGGCCGAGTAGCTTACAAAGGCCCAATGACCGCGATTATTCATCAGCAGCTTGGCGGTATCCGCAGCGCGATGGGTTTAACCGGTTGTGCCACGATTGTCGAGCTAGGCACTAAGGCCGAATTCGTTAAGATTACTTCAGCAGGTATGGGTGAGTCACACGTTCATGACGTGACCATTACTAAAGAAGCACCAAACTACCGCATGGGCTAAACGCCAAGTACATAGCAGATAGGGCAGGGGCTGTTTTTAGCGGTCTCTGCCTTTTAACTTAATAATTTAAAGGTTTCTCATGAGCAACATACATGACCATCGTATATTAATCCTTGATTTTGGATCGCAGTATACTCAACTTATCGCTCGCCGCATTCGTGAACTTGGCGTTTATTGTGAACTTTGGGGCTGGGATGTTTCGGAAGAAAAAATCCGTGAATTTAATCCAAACGGTATCATTTTATCAGGTGGCCCAGAATCAGTAACACTAAAAGATTCACCTGCTGCACCTGCTTATGTTTTTGAAGCTGGTGTACCGGTATTAGGCGTATGTTATGGCATGCAAACCATGTCAGCACAGCTTGGCGGCAGCGTTGAAACATCAAATGAACGTGAGTTTGGTTATGCTAAAGTGGAATTGGTTGGTGAGTCAGCATTATTTAAAAATATTGAAGACGAACTTATCGACGGTAACTCTTTCTTAGATGTTTGGATGAGCCACGGTGATAAAGTCGCGACTATTCCAGCAAGCTTTCAAACAATTGCTAAAACAGATAGCTGTCCTTATGCGGCAATGGCTGATGAAGAACGTCGTTTCTACGGGGTTCAATTCCACCCTGAAGTTACACATACCAAGCAAGGCGGTCGTTTATTAGAGCGTTTTGTGGTTGATATTTGTGGCTGTGAAAAGAACTGGACTGCGGGTTCTATCATTGACGATGCTATCGCTCGCATTAAAGAGCAAGTCGGCGATGATGAAGTTATTCTTGGTTTGTCTGGCGGCGTTGATTCGTCTGTTACCGCTATGCTGCTTCAGCGCGCGATTGGCGACAAGCTAACGTGTGTTTTTGTTGATAACGGTTTATTACGTTTAAATGAAGCTGAGCAAGTAATGGACATGTTTGGCGATCATTTCGGCTTAAAGATTATTCATATCGAAGGCGAGCAACGTTTCCTTGATGCCTTAAAAGGTGAAGACGAACCAGAAGCTAAGCGTAAAATCATTGGTCATGTCTTTGTTGATATCTTTGATGAAGAATCTAAAAAGCTTGAAAACGCTAAATGGTTAGCACAGGGCACTATTTACCCTGATGTTATCGAATCTGCTGCTGCTGGCACGGGTAAAGCGCATGTAATTAAATCACACCATAACGTTGGTGGTTTGCCAGACGACATGGAAATGGGCTTAGTTGAGCCATTACGTGAGTTATTTAAAGATGAAGTTCGCCGCATTGGTTTAGAGCTTGGTTTACCATACGACATGTTATACCGTCACCCGTTCCCAGGGCCTGGTTTAGGTGTGCGTGTACTTGGTGAAGTGAAAAAAGAATACTGTGATTTATTACGCCGCGCTGACGCAATCTTCATTGAAGAACTGCATAAAGCAGACATGTACCACAAAGTAAGTCAGGCATTCACCGTATTCCTACCGGTTAAGTCGGTTGGCGTAATGGGTGACGGTCGTAAGTACGACTGGGTAGTGTCACTACGTTGTGTTGAAACTGTTGATTTCATGACGGCCATTTGGTCGCATCTTCCTTACGAATTGTTAGGACATGTTTCTAACCGAATTATCAATGAAATTGATGGTATCTCTCGGGTAGTTTATGACATCAGTGGTAAGCCGCCAGCAACGATTGAGTGGGAATAAATACTTAATTTTACTTTGATTAAGTAGATAAAAAGCCTGCCGTGTGCAGGCTTTTTTATTGATGAAACGTAGTTTAAGGACGTTATGAGTAATTTAGTCGAGATGTCGGCCGCACAAAAAGATCGGCATTGGATGGAGTATGCTTTAACCTTGGCCGATAAAGCCGAGCAGTTGGGCGAAGTACCAGTGGGTGCAGTCTTAGTCTTAAATGATCAAGTGATCGGTCAAGGTTGGAATTTGGTAATCAACCAAAACGATCCCTGTGCTCATGCTGAAATTATGGCGTTACGCGATGGCGGAAAAACAATTAATAATTACCGAATTCTTGATGCGACGCTCTATGTCACGCTGGAGCCTTGTGCAATGTGTGCGGGTGCTATTGTTCATAGTCGGGTTAAACGGGTTGTCTACGGTGCTAGCGATCTAAAAACTGGGGCTGGTGGCTCAGTGTTCGATATCATGGTTCATCCTCAATTGAACCACCAAGTTGAACTAGAATCTGGATTAATGGCTGAAATATGCGCCAATAAAATTAGTGATTTTTTTAGCCGCCGTCGCAAAGAAAAAAAAGCACTTAAACAACAAGCACTCAATCATCCAATGATTAAGCCTAACCACGATGACTGAGCTCGCTACCTGCGCGGACTAGCTGCTTTACCAGCCTCGTTGTTTTAATATGGCCAATAAACGGTCATCAAGAAACGCTTGCTCGGATAACATCTGCGGTACTTCCAAATTGGGTTCGGTATTGAGCTCCATTAACACCGGGCCGTCTGCACAAAAAGCAACATCCCAGCTTTGCAACGATAAACCTGAAAAGATATTAGATGCCTGGATACACTGTGCGACTGCTTGTTGCCAGTCGGGTAATTGAAAGTCGAGCAACGCCATCCCCGAGTCGGGGTGATTAACATGCTGCGTGGTATCAGGCCACAAGCCACCGATAACCCGTGTTACTTTTCCTGTATCAACATCGATATCTGCTAATAAATTACCATGTTTACCATAGGAAAAGTTGTCGGTAATATTGCCTTTGGTGGCTATTTTCCAAAATGCCCGATGAATGAATACATCCGAACCATCCTTAATTAAGATAAATCGAACACAGCTAGTATTAGGCCCTACTGTTTCAAGAACCCGTGGGTGGGGCACTAAACAACGCTGGATCAGTAAACCTTGGTGTTTGGGATTGTCAGCGACCGCTAATACAGTCGACAGCTCAACGTCTGCACCCGCTTTACTAGTGAAGCTTTGGGTGTTGGGATTAAACGCAGTGAGCGAAAAAGTGCCTTGGCCATAACTTCCATGAACTGGTTTGAGAAACAAAGGATAGTCAGTGTTTGTTGCAAAAAAATCGCTCAATTGCTGCGCGTCATTTAGTTTTTTTTCATTAGCTATGCCCAGAGGCATTGCTTTGTATGTGGCAACAGTGGTTGGAATAGGTAAATTGTAATGGGCTAGCAAAGAATAATTGAGAATTTTATTGTTAGCAGTTGCCCGCCATGCATCGCTATTAAGTACTTTGTCTATTTTTGCACTGAGAACCCGGCCAATACAACGTTGTGGCTCTGGGAAAGTGGCCCGGTCAAATAGTTTAAGTTCAAAATACTCTGATACTCCAATCCGGCTGACCATACGGCAATGGGAAATGGCTTTTATTTGACTAAATAAGCTAATTTTATGACTCGAGGCGAGTTGTCTACTCCATTGTCTTAACACAATATAATTCCTTTTATGGTTGTCGAGTCGACAATATACTATTTTAATGCTGACCCTATTAATCAATATACTAGTCGTAAATCTAATTTTTTGCATCGTTCTCAGTCAAAATGCTCGCTGATATTTTAACCTTTGGTTAATTGTTTTTTAATATATAAAATTAACTGCTTAATAAAAAACATTAAAGACGGGACTTTACTAAACTGTATTAATACCAATAACATTAATTATATGAGCAATTAATGTTTAACTTATCGAGAGTCAAGAAATGGAATTTTCATCGCCGCTGGCCGACGCTAAGGATTTTGTCGCGGCCAAAATCTTAGCTTTACCAACCCAGCAGCCAACAGAGCTTTTATTGACCAATAACGACACTCGTCTTTTACCAGATAACATTATTAGTTTAGGCCTATTAGACCATGCCCGTACTGGGCTGTATGTCATTGCGAAAGCGATAGCGTCGGCAACTGTTTGGCTGCCCAGTTATCATTGCCCAGCACTAGTTGAACCCTTACTAGCTGCCAATAAAACGCTTAAATATTATCCGGTAACAAAGCTGTTAACGCCTGATTTTGATTTTTTAAGCCAAAATATCGAAGTAAATGATGCGGTCGTAGGCATTCGATATTTTGGCTTTGATTGTGAAATTAAGCGATTGGCACAATTTTGTCACCAGCATAATTTACTGTTAATTGAAGACTTAGCGCATGCTGCGTTTTTTGAACAACTATATGGTGATGTTGCAGTAACGAGTTTAATTAAATTTTATCCGGTCACGCAGGGCGCCGAAATACTGCTTCGATCCGATAATTTAACTATTGGTCAATACAAACAAATATTAACATGTTTGCCAGACTATCGAGTTAGTAAGGTAAAGCAGTGGTGGCGCAGACTATACAATAAATTTAGTGATAAAAAGGTCAGCAGTTTTCGTTATTTTAATCAGGACAAAATGAGTAAAAATATCGCGGACGTTACTAAATCGAAAATCTGTCAAACGGATAAGGCTAAAATCGTCAGCGCTCGGCGCAGTAATTACCAATATTTGGCGACTCATTTAGCGAATAGTAGTTGGGGTGAGCTGTTAATGCCTGAGCTTGGTGATCACGTTACGCCTTATGTTGTGCCTTTTTTATTACATAGTGAGGCAGGTTTTAGTCATATTAGGCAGCAAGCTATTCAAATATATCGGTGGGAAGAGCTTATGCCAAGCGCGTGCCGCATTAGCCGCAGTTATCGTTCTCGGTTGGTTCAATTGCCTTGCCATCAGGATTTATCACCCGCAGATCTTGATTGCATTGTTGCATGCTTAAAGGGGAATTTTGATGAAGCGAGTTAATTGGAAGGTCACTCCGATAGCACAATGTTCAGATCAATTATGGCAGCAATGGCAAACGTTGTATCAGCAGTTTCATTCACATAATCCGATGTTAGATCCTCGGTTTGTATCGACCTTAGTTAAGTACTACCCTGGGGACATTGACGTTGTTATTGGTCACGTTGATTCTGAGCTGGTGGCAATATTATTATTGCAAAAAACAGGGTTCGGTTGTTGGAAAAACTATATGCCGAGCCAAAGTCAAATTGCTTTTTTGTTATTGGCCCCAGAGGTCGACTTTAACAGCGCCGGACTAATTAGTGCGTTGGGTGGTCAAGCGATTAAGCTCGATTTATTAAGTTTAGATCCACAAGAACATCATGGCGCAATTAATAATATTAGTCAGTTACAACATCATGCTAAAAATATAAAGTTAGTACTAGAAAACGATTTTGAAACCTATTGGCGTAGCCGTTCCAAACGGCTGCGTAAAGATATGGCTCAAAGCTTTAATCGACTAGTAAAAAGCAATATCAATTTAAGCAATAAAGTAACCACTGAGCTGCACGAAATTGCGGCTGCAGTCGACCGTTATGGCATGTTAGAAAGCCAAGGGTGGAAAGGGCGCAATGGTACCGCAATACATCCGGCCAATACTCAGGGCCAATTTTATGGGGCATTGCTTGAGCTTTTTTCGCATAACCAGCAAGCGTTAGTGTTCGAGAGTTATATCGACGATAACTTAGTGGCTTCTCGGCTGTGCATCTTTAATCAACAGACTTTGATTATCCTTAAAACAACTTTTGACGAGCAATACAGCCGCTATTCATTAGGCAATGTTAATCGTTATAAATTAATTGAATATTTGTTTATTGAAAAAGTTAGCAAGTACATTGATTTTTATACCAATGCTAGTAAGGAACAGCTGTATTGGTCAACTGAGCAGCGCTCAATGTATAACGGTTCGTGTTACCGCTTTCCGGTGGTTGAACGAGGCATTGGTTTAATAAAAAAATTGAAAAAAAGTGACGGCGTCACAAGGAAATAAAGTGAACTATCAACTATTTGAAACAAATAATGAAGCCAATTGTGCCCAGCTAACTACCGTATCACTATTTAATCGTCTTGATTGGGTTAAGCGGTTTGAACAGCACATTTGTGATCAAAATTTTTCCCCCGCCACCTTGGTATTTTCACAGCATAATAAGGAGTTTTTTTTACCGCTAGCGATCAGTCAAGTACATGGCATGAAGACTCTCAACAGTTTAACCAATTACTACAGCCCAAATTTCAAAATGACTGGCAACCAAGTTGTATCTAATCAAGATCATGTTGCTGCGATGTTAGCGGCTAAGCCCGAGATCGAAAAATTTGATGTGATTGATTTTTTTCCATTGTATCAAAATGATGCAATGGTTTGGCAGCAGGCCCTTGAGGCAACCGGCTTTAGTGCTGCTGTTTATCCATATTCGGTTAATTGGTATCACGATAACATTAAAGACTTAGATCATTATTGGTCGCTCAGACCGAGTATTTTACGCAATACCCTCAAGAGAAAGCAGCGCAAGCTTGAACAGTTAGGTGGTTATCAAATAAAAATCGTTGCACCGAAATCATTGCAATCGTTAAAAAAACATTTAGCGCACTATCATCACGTTTATTACGACAGTTGGAAAATAATAGAGCCTTTTCCTGCCTTTATCGATGCCATTGTCATTGATGCTTGGAAAAAAGATGAATTAAGGTTGGGCTTGATTTATCACCAAGAAGTGCCAGTCGCTGCACAAATATGGTTTGTGAGTAATGGTACGGCTTATATCTTTAAATTGGCCTATCGAACCAGTTATAGAAAAACCAGTGTTGGCACAGTGTTAACGGCCGCGTTAATCGAACAGGTGATCGCTGTTGATCGGGTAAGTAGCATCGATTTTTTGACCGGAGATGACAATTATAAAAAAGATTGGATGCAATCGCAGCGTAATTTGTATCGGATGATTGGCTGTAATAAGCAGACTGTGCATGGTAATTTACAGCGAGCAAGACATCATTTTTCGACGTTAAAAACTCGTTTACACGGGAATAAAAGTACTTGTTAGCTCAATACTGTCTATAGGGAATCACGGTTAAAGACTGTCTATACAGACTCATGGTTCAAGACTGTTTATACCAGACTTACAGATCATGACTGCTTATACCAGACTCATGGCTCAAGGCTGTGAGTCTGGCATAATGACACGCTTTATTTATGGCGTTGCTTAAGATTTTCAATCACTTCAGTTAGCGGCACATCTTTACCGCGTAACAGCACTAATAAGTGGTAGAGTAAATCTGATGATTCGTTAACTAATTCTGCACGATCATCGGTCGCCGCAGCTAAAGCCACTTCAACGCCTTCTTCACCAACCTTTTGAGCCATGCGTTTTACGCCGCTGTCAAACAATGAGCTGGTATAGCTTTTGTCATCGCGATTGAGGTAACGTTGGTTGATGACGCCATCGAGCTGACTGATAAAATCAAGGGTAAAACCTTCACTATCGGCAAAACAACTGGTGGTGCCAAGGTGGCAAGTAGGGCCAACTGGCTTAGCCATAATAAGCAAAGTATCGTTATCACAATCTTTACTGATGTCGGTTAGCTCAAGGTGGTTGCCAGAGCTTTCACCCTTGGTCCATAAGCGTTGTTTAGTGCGTGAATAGAAGGTTACTTTTTTAATCGCTAGGGTTTTGGTCAATGCTTCACGGTTCATGTAACCGAGCATTAGCACTTTACCGTTAGTGGCGTCTTGCACCACGACCGGCATCAGTTGGTTGACTTTATCCCAGTCTAGTTGTTCAATATTTAACATGGTCTGATTACTATCCCTTGTTGGCTGAGGTATTGCTTTAAATCAGCAATCTCTATAATTTTTTTGTGGAATACGCTGGCCGCTAATGCGCCATCAACTTTAGCGTCGGTAAAGACTTCTTTAAAGTGTACCATGGTTCCTGCGCCGCCTGAGGCGATTAAAGGCACCGAGCATGCCTCACGGACCAAGCTTAATTGCTCTATATCGTAACCGTCACGCACGCCGTCTTTGTTCATCACATTTAGCACTATTTCACCAGCGCCTCGCTCAACAACTTCACGGATCCAATCAATGGTTTGCCATTTCGTGGTGCGGGTTTTTGTCGCATCACCGGTAAATTGTTTGACCTGATATAAACCAGTGGCTTGGTCGAAATAGCTGTCAACGCCCACCACAATGCATTGCTGGCCAAATTCATGGGTCAGCTCAGAGATAAGCTTTGGGTTGGCTAATGCCGGTGAATTTATCGATATTTTGTCGGCACCAAATTCAAGAATTTTAGCGGCATCGGCGATGGTTTTGATGCCACCGGCGACGCAAAATGGAATATTGATTTGTTCGCTAATGCGCTCAACCCAGCTTTTATCAACAATGCGATTATCGCTTGAGGCGGTAATGTCATAAAAAACTAACTCGTCGGCGCCTTCGTCGGCATAACGTTTTGCCAACGGCACAATTTCACCAACGATTTCGTGGTTGCGAAATTGCACGCCTTTAACTACCACGCCATCTTTAACGTCTAAGCAAGGAATTATCCGTTTTGCGAGCATGCGATAGCCTCCACCACGTCAAATTTACCTTCTAATAACGCCCTGCCAACAATTATGCCGCTGACATTACATGGGTTAAGTGCAGCGATATCGTCTAGCGAGCCAATGCCACCCGATGATTGCCATTGAATTTGGGGCCAATCTTGCACTAGGTCGGTATAAAGAGAGACATTTGAGCCGGTTAGGGTGCCGTCTTTACTGATGTCGGTACACAACACATGCTTTAAGCCAAGTGGGATAAAGCGGTTGAGTAACTCTTCAATTGTTACACCTGAGTTTTCTTGCCAGCCGTGAACCGCAACGTGTTTGTTGCCAGCGTCATCGATATTAAGATCGAGAGCCAGCACAATTTTTTCGCTGCCGTATTTAGCCAGCCATTGCTCGATAAGTTCTGGTTGCTTAACCGCTAATGAGCCAATAACCACGCGTGAAGCACCTGCATCGAACAGGTCAATTAAGTCTTGCTCTTGACGAATGCCACCACCAACCTGCAAGCCAACACTTTTTCCGGTTGAGCTAACGGCATTCATCATGTCGCTAATTAAGCTTAGTTGGCGTTTTTGTGGTTCTTTAGCACCCGTTAGGTCGACTAGGTGCAACCACGTTGCTCCTTGCTCTGCATAGAGTTTTAATTGCTCTACCGGCGAAAAGGCATAGCTAGTTTTTTGGGCGTAGTCACCCTGATATAGGCGAACAACTTCACCGTCAATTAAATCAAGTGCAGGGATTATCACGAGTTAAGCTCCAAAAAGTTTTTGAGAATTTGTGCACCAACTTTGCCCGAACGCTCTGGGTGAAATTGCACACCGTAGAAATTATCTTTGCCAATTGCGGCGGAAAATTTCTGACCATATTGGCAGCTTGCTAGGGTGAAATCACCAATGGGTAACGCAAAACTGTGGACGAAGTAGACATAACTGTCGCTGTCTAAGCCGTTAAATAATGGCCCGGTTAAATCGCCCAACGTGTTCCAGCCCATGTGCGGCAGCGGCAAGCCTTCAGTTGGCTTTAGCGGGGTAACACTAGAGTCGATTAAACCCAAGCAATTGACATCACGTTCGGCCGAAGCATTGCTTAAAAGCTGCATGCCAAGACAAATGCCTAATACCGGCTGAGTTAGGCCTTGAATGAGTTCAATCAGCTTAAATTGTTCAAGCTTAGCCATTGCAGCACCTGCCGTGCCAACACCGGGTAAGATGACGTGGCTGGCGTTTTTAATCACGCTAGGCTCGCGCGAAACAATGACTTCAATGTCAAAACGTTCCATCGCACAGCGCACTGAGGTGATATTGGCACAGCCAGTATCAATGATCACTAGTTGCTTGTTGTTAATGGGTTCTTGCTGACTCATAACACGCCCTTGCTGCTTGGCATTTCATTACCTTGCAGTTTGATTGCTTGGCGCAATGCACGGCCAAAGACTTTAAATAAGCCTTCAACTAGGTGGTGGCTATTATGGCCTGTACCGCTCAAGTGTAATGTCGCGGCCATGGCGCTGCTTAATGAGTGGAAAAAGTGTCGGACCATTTCAGTGGCTAGCTCACCAACGCGTTCGTTGGCAAATGTCGCATCAAACTCAAGCCAACCACGACCCGATAAATCGAGAGCACATTGGCATAAACATTCATCCATCGGCAAGGTAAAACCAAATCGGCCGATGCCACGTTTATCACCTAAGGCTTTTTTAAGCGCGGTGCCAAGGGCAATCGCGGTATCTTCAACACTGTGGTGGTCGTCGATGTGTAAATCACCCGTTACCGCAACATCAAGCTTAAAGCCGCCGTGCGTCGCAATTTGATCTAACATGTGATCGAAAAAACCAATGCCGGTGCTAATGCTGCTGCCACCTTGCTGGTCTAAATCAACGCTGACACTAATTTGAGTTTCGTTAGTATTACGGACTACTGTTGCGATGCGTGGCTGGGTGGTTAAAGTGCGTGCGATGTCGTTCCAGTTTAAGGTTTTAGGATCATAACGCAGCGATTTAAGGCCCATGTTATTTGCCAGTCCAATGTCGGTATCGCGATCGCCAATCACAAAGCTGGTGGTAAAATCGACTTTGCCTTGCTGAAGGTAATCTTTCACTAAACCAAGTTTTGGTTTGCGGCAATTGCAGTTGTCTTCGTCAAAATGTGGGCAAATTAATACATCTTGGAACACCACGCCTTGACTGGCGAATACGTCCATCATTTTGTCGTGTGCTAGATCAAAATCGGCCTGAGGGAAGCTGTCGGTACCTAAACCATCTTGGTTAGACACCATCACAAGTTGGTAGCCCGCTTGCTGTAATTGCAGCAATACTGGAATGACATTTGGTTCAAACACTAATTTAGCTAAGGTGTCTAATTGCTTGTCGATGGCAGGCTCTTCAACCAGCGTACCATCGCGGTCGATAAATAAAATTTTATTACTCATGTCTCTAATTATCTCTATTTAATGGCCATTGAAATGTTGATTAATTGGCTTATTAATCGCTCCATTTCACTGCTACTGCCAATTGAAAAACGTAAACAATTTTCTAATGTTTTCACACTCGACTGATTACGTACTACGATACCTGCTTCACCTAACGCCTTAAACCAGCGATCATTGTCAAAGCGTATTAAGACAAAATTAGCACCCGAGTGATATACCTCGCTAACGCCTGACAATTGACCTACTACGCCACTAAAGTGTGCACCAAGTTGATTGAGTTCGGCGACTTGGCTAGTCATTTTCTCGATCCCTGCAATGCTCAAACTTTGACCTGCAATTTCGCCGACAGGCGCAGGCACAGGGTAAGGTGCAATGACTTTCTTGACTAAGTCTATAATACCGCTATTTGCGAGCATAAAACCACAGCGTAATCCTGCTAGCGCGAAGGCTTTAGATAACGTTCTTAAGATAACAAGATTATCGTACTTCTCAATTAAACCAGCCATGGTTAAATGTGGTGAAAACTCAATGTAAGCTTCGTCAACGACGACTAGGCATTGCTCACTCAGCGCGCTAACGATAGGTTCGAGTTCTGCAGGGGTTAGCGTTGAGCCAGTTGGGTTATTTGGATTACAAATAAACACCATTTTTGAGCCGTTTAGTTTATTAACTAATTGCGGGTCAAGCTGCCAGTCGGCCATTAAAGGCACGGTATTTACCGCAACATTACAGGTAGCAGCGCTAATGGCATACATTCCGTATGTTGGAGTGCAAATGCTAATGCTGTCTTGGCCAGATACACAAAAGGTCCTGATTAATAGCTCAATCGCTTCGTCGGCGCCGCGACTAGCCAAAATTTGGTCGGTCGTCACGTTGGCATAGCGGCTGTAGTTATTAATTAACTCAGTCGGTTGAAACTCTGGGTAGCGATTATAAGCCGGTGCAGTATTGGCAAAAGGTGACTCATTGGCATTTAGCCACACATCACCGCTGCCGCCAATACGGCGGGCCGACTGATAAGGCGTCATCGCCAATAATTCTGGTCGCGCTAAACGCTGAGCTAAAGTGACGGTGACATCAGCAACATCAGTCATTATTTCGCTCCTTGTTCTAAGCGAATCGTCACGGCGCGGGCGTGCGCGTCTAAGCCTTCGGCAATCGCAATCGGACAAATGCTGGCGGCTAAGATATTAAGGCCGTCATAGCTAAGTTCTTGCACCGTAAAACGGCGAGTAAAATCGGCTAGGCTTAAGCTCGAATAGCTATTGCACATACCATAAGTCGGCAACACGTGGTTGGTGCCACTGGCATAATCACCTGCAGACTCTGGGCTCCATTTGCCTAAAAAGACCGAACCTGCAGCGTAAATAGATGCTAAGACATCGCGCGGTTGCTCGGTCTGAATAATTAAGTGCTCAGGGGCATAACTATTGCTAATGTCGATCGCTTGGGCCAAATCTTTAGTGACAAAAATTCGGCTGTGCGCAACCGCTTGAGCAGCTATTTCTTTGCGCGGCAAAGTGGCCAGTTGCTCGGTCACCTGCTGTGATACTTGCTGAGCTAACGCATCGCAAGGCGTTAACAAGATCGTTTGTGAATCAGTGCCGTGTTCAGCTTGCGATAGTAAATCAGCGGCAATAAATGCCGGGTTGGCCGCAGCGTCTGCAATCACTAATACTTCTGATGGACCAGCTGGCATATCGATAGCTGCGCCGTCGGTAACCATCGCGACTTGTTTTTTAGCTTCGGTCACGTACTTATTACCTGGGCCAAAAATCTTATCAACTTTAGTGATCGATTCGCTACCAAAAGCCATGGCCGCGATAGCTTGAGCGCCACCGACTTGATAAATAGTGTCAACACCACACAATTGTGCGGTATATAGAATGACGTCAGAGATCGGAGGTGGTGAGCATAAAATAACTCGACCACAACCGGCAATTTGGGCTGGTACTGCGGTCATTAAGACCGTAGATGGTAATGGTGCAGTACCACCTGGCGCATATAAGCCAACACTTTGTAATGCTTGAGTGCGTAGCTCACATTTTACGCCAGGGCTTGTTTCAACTGCAATTGGTGTTGCCACCTGGGCAGTGTGAAATTTTTCAATATTGGCTTTAGCAATGGCTAAGGCTTGTTTTAACTCATCTGATACATTGTCACATGCGGCAGAAATTTGCGCCGGTGTTACGGCAATGTCGGTGATCTCGATGTTATCGAAACGCTGGGCTAGGTCGCGCAAAGCCTCATCGCCGTTGCTTTTTACCTGGTCGATAATATTGACGACTTGCTGATGTAACATCGCCGAATCTTCAAGGGCAGGGCGCTGCAGCTGTTGCTGTCTTTCTTGTTCGCTAAGTGCTGACCATATGAGTTTTAACATGTCTTACCCCAACATTTTTTCAATTGGCATTACTAGGATTGAGCTGGCCCCTAGCGTTTTTAACTCTTCCATGGTTTCCCAAAACAGAGTTTCACTGCTAACCGCGTGTACGACTACTTTGTCGGCATCAGCTAGTGGTAAAATAGTTGGGTTTTCAGCGCCAGGTAATAAGCTAATAATTTTGTCTAAATTGGCTTTAGGTGCGTGCAACATAATGTACTTAGATTCACGCGCTTGGATTACGCCGTTAAAACGTGTTAGCAAGATATCTAATAATTTCTGCTTTTCATCGCTCAGCGTGGTAGCTGATTGAATTAATACCGCTTGGCTGCGAAAGAATATTTGCGCTTCGGTTAAACCATTGGCTTCAAGGGTTGCACCCGTTGACACTAAATCACAAATGGCATCGGCAATGCCTGCTCGCGGAGCAACTTCAACCGAACCTTTTAAGGTACAGCTTGTGAAGTTAACATTTTCTGAGTCTAAGTAACGCTTAAGCAAGTGCGGGTAAGAGGTTGCAATGCGCATACCTGAAAATTGTTGTACGCCAGTGTATTCAATTTCAGTTGGCAGTGCTAATGACAAGCGACAACCACCAAAGTCTAGACGCTTTAAGGTTTTATACTCGCTCGGAGCGTTAGACTGTTGGCGTTCTAGAAAAATTTCTTCTAATTCATTTTCGCCGATAATGCCCAAATCAACTACGCCATCCATAATAAGAGTCGGGATGTCATCATCACGTACAAGTAATAAATCGATTGGTAAATTAGTGGCGTGAGCAATTAAACGCTGTGAGTTAGTATTAAATTTGATGCCGCCGCCTTTGAGTAATTTTTTTGACTCATCTGACAAACGACCTTTCTTTTGAATTGCGATTCTTAATCTTTGATTTGTTGACACTTGTTTTGCTCCTAAAATCGCTGCTTATCTTCATCCTGATTGAGCAGCATTAAGTTCGTCCTGAACATAAAAAAACCTCTGGGTTCTTCCAGAGGTTTGATTGTAGTATGCAAAACCGCCTGGAAGATATTTGTAAACTTCCAGCGCTAAACTTCCTGAAAGTTACCGGATAATATGTAAATGGCGGTGATGGTGAAGGAAGTTGTTCATTAATGTAATGACCTTGTTAGATAGCGTTGCGTTTATAGGTGCGTACATTAAGTTACCGCTGATTTAATTGCAACTCTTTTTTAGACCCGAAACAGCTAATGTATGGCGCTTTGTTATGAAAAAAAATAACAATTACGTTACTTGTTGATTTGTAGGATTATATTTGGTTTGTGTTTTGTTGTATATACAAGATGATTGTGTTAAGTATTTTTAAAGGCTGGTAGCAGCTTGATGAGCACTGACTATTGCGTTGTTTGTTATTTGAACAGTCCACTTGGTGGTATGTTAACAGTTTGCCACCCGGGCTTAAATTAAAGTGCAAAAATGGATATTGTTCGGGTGTTTTTTAGTCGTAAACATCATCGCTCGTTGCCATTGCCGCCATGGAAGACGGTACTTAGGAAATGTCTGGAACTAATTTCCTGCCTTGGCACCGCGATATACCTTTCATCCTGAACATAAAAAAAGCCGATGCATTGCTGCATCGGCTTTTTATTTATCTAGCGGCCTGAGAGCTTAACGAGAAAGCGCAGGTGTTAGATGAGGGCGGATCTTAGATAACAGAGCCTTAACTACTTTAGGGTTACCAGCAACAACGTTGCCTGATTTTACGTAACCGTGGCCACCCGTAAAGTCAGTAACAATAGCGCCAGACTCTTTAACCAGTAATTCACCGGCTGCAGTTTCCCATGGCTTTAGGCCAATTTCCCAGAAACCGTCAACACGACCAGCAGCAACATAAGCAAGGTCTAATGCAGCTGAACCACTACGACGCATATCAGCAGTATCGTCAAACATGTCAGAGAAGATTGTTAAATAAGCATCTTTGAAGTGTTTTAATTTGAACGGGAAACCAGTTGCAACGATAGTGCCTTTTAAATCTTTGGCTTTAGTTGAACGGGTACGGTAATTATTTAGTTGTGAACCAGCACCTTTAGTGGCGGTGAATAGCTCGTCACGAACTGGATCAAACACAACAGCTTGTTCAGTTTTGCCATTAACCTGTAAGGCAATAGAAACAGCGAAATGAGGGATGCCTTTAATGAAGTTAGTCGTGCCATCAAGTGGATCGACAATCCATTGGTATTCACTGTCTGCGTTGCCAGATTTACCGCTTTCTTCACAGATAAAACCGTGATGAGGGTATGCTTTAGCAATGACTTCAATAATCGCGCGCTCAGCCTCTTGATCGACATTAGTTACGAAATCGTTTGAACCTTTTTGTTCTACCTGAACTTTGTCTAGCTGCTCTGTAGCCTGCATAATGATCTTGCCTGCGCTACGAGCTGCCCGAACTGCAATATTTAGCATCGGATGCATAGTGTTTACCTTTGGATGTTAAAGAACGATAAGCTCATAATTGTTATTAATGTGAGCAAAATACGGCGCGTATAATACCAGAGCCCTTTCAATTGGCAAGTAAAACTAGTGCATTTATGGAGCCACGTTCACAGTTTTACTCTATTTTTTTTTTGCACGTTTGTTACACTAGCGCCAAAATTAGCTGTTTGGACATCGCTTGTGCAAGAAAATAAGATAGAAACCCCCAACCAATCTAACCTAGATCAGGTTAAAGTTATTCTGGTGGGTACCAGCCACCCCGGCAATATCGGCAGTGTTGCCCGTGCCATGAAAACCATGGGACTGTCACAGCTTATCTTAGTTGATCCGCAAACCGCTATCGATGACAAATCAGTTGCGCTGGCCGCTGGAGCTGCAGATATTCTTAAGCAGGCAGTTATCAAACCTACTTTAGCGCAAGCTATTGAGGATTGTGGTTTAGTGATTGGTGCGAGTGCACGATCGCGAACTTTACCTTGGCCAATGTTAGATCCTCGTCAAACAGGGTTAAAACTGATGGATGAAGTGCCTAACTACCCAGTCGCCGTCGTTTTTGGACGTGAAAATAGCGGATTGTCCAATGAAGAGCTGCAACAATGCCAATATCATGTATGCATTCCGGCTAACCCAGAATATAGCTCGCTTAACCTTGCGATGGCCGTGCAGACCATTTGTTATGAAATTCGAATGGCTTGGTTAAACCAAACGGAGAAAGTTGCTGTTACTGATGAACAGCAGCAATATCCAAGCTCAGCGCAAATGAATGGTTTTTTTGACCATCTTGAAACGACATTAAATGAGATTGGTTTTATCGTTAAGGCTCATCCTGGTCAAATAATGAGTAAATTACGGCGTTTATATAACAGAGCAAGACCAGAAGAGGTTGAACTTAATATTTTACGTGGTATTTTAACTGCCACTAATCGCAGCTCAACCAAGAATGACCGGCAAGATTAGCGAGTTCTAAATTCGCGTATGGTACAATGCGATATACTTGACTAGTTTAGTCAAACATATACTTGACTAGTTTAGTCGGGTTTGTTGTAATGGCGCTATTATACCGAGTATCAAGGGTTGAGTATGAAATTAACGTCAAAAGGACGCTATGCGGTAACCGCAATGCTTGATGTTGCGCTTCACCAGTCAGTTGGACCGGTGTGTTTAGCCGATATCTCAGCGCGGCAACATATTTCATTATCTTACTTAGAGCAATTGTTCTCTAAGTTGAGAAAAGCCGATCTGGTGTGCAGTATCAGAGGACCAGGTGG
Source organism: Gammaproteobacteria bacterium (assembly GCA_013214945.1). Classification (NCBI taxonomy): domain Bacteria; kingdom Pseudomonadati; phylum Pseudomonadota; class Gammaproteobacteria; species Gammaproteobacteria bacterium. Next base: position 7,760 of record JABSRT010000028.1, on the reverse strand, counting down.
TGGCTACCGCTTAGCGAAGGATGCGCTTGATATATCTGTAGGCGCAGTAATCGCGGCAGTGAACGACTCAGTAGTTGCAACGAAATGCAAAGGTGAAAAACCTTGTTCACCCAGTGGTCGTTGTTTAACCCATAGTTTATGGAATGACTTTAGCAAAAAAATGCAGCATTTTCTGGACAGTATCACCTTGGGTGAGCTAATGGAAAATGCCGAGGTTAAAGAAATCTCCAATAAACAGAATATGGTTCAAGAATTACAAAGTGATATTTTGCACATCAACCAACTTGGTTAGTGCTGGGCGTTTGCCCCCCATAAATAGCAATAGACAATACTAACTACCTCATAACGAGTGGTTGGTGTGGAGTAATAAATGAAATTTCCAATTTATCTAGATTATGCCGCGACAACACCTGTAGATCCTCGTGTTGCTGCAAAAATGGTTGATTGTTTAACCATGGAAGGCAACTTCGGCAATCCTGCATCGCGTTCGCACCGTTTTGGTTGGCAAGCTGAAGAGTCGATTGATATCGCGCGTAACCAAGTTGCAGAGTTAATTAATGCCGATGCTCGTGAAATCGTTTTCACTTCAGGTGCGACCGAGTCTGATAATTTAGCGATTAAAGGTGCTGCGCACTTTTATGCTAAAAAAGGCAAGCACATTGTCACCGTAAAAACTGAACATAAAGCGGTTTTAGATACTTGCCGTCAATTAGAGCGTGAAGGTTTTGAAGTTACTTACCTTGATCCACAAGCTAATGGTTTAGTGAGCGTTGCGCAACTTGAAGACGCTTTGCGTGACGACACAATCTTGGTTTCTGTGATGCACGTTAATAACGAAATTGGCGTGATTCAAGACATCGCTGCAATGGGCGAAATGTTACGTGCCCGTAAAATTGTTTTTCATGTTGATGCCGCGCAAAGTGCAGGTAAAGTTGACATTGATTTATCAACGTTGAAAGTTGATTTAATGTCATTCTCGGCCCATAAAATCTATGGTCCTAAAGGCATTGGGGCACTTTATGTTCGTCGTAAGCCACGTATCCGTTTAGAAGCACAGATGCACGGTGGCGGTCATGAGCGTGGTATGCGTTCTGGTACTTTAGCTACTCATCAAATTGTTGGCATGGGCGAAGCTTTCCATATCGCTAAAGTCGATATGGCGAAAGACAAAGCGCACATCGAGACATTAAGCAAGCGCTTGATGACTGGCATGTTCAAAATTGAAGAGACTTACCTTAATGGTGATGCAGAGCAGCGTTATATTGGCAACGTCAATATCAGCTTCGCTTACGTTGAAGGTGAGTCACTGATGATGGCGCTAAAAGACTTAGCCGTATCATCAGGCAGTGCATGTACATCAGCCAGTTTAGAGCCTTCATACGTATTACGTGCGCTTGGTTTAAACGATGAAATGGCGCACAGCTCAATTCGTTTTAGCATCGGTCGTTTTACTACCGAAGCCGATATTGACCACGCAATCAACGATATGACCAATTCAATTGAACGGTTGCGCGAAATGTCACCATTATGGGAAATGTTTCAAGATGGTGTAGATTTAGATAGTGTCGAATGGGTTGCTCACTAGAGCAATTGATATTTAGACCAGCAACTCATTAGCCAATTTAGGAGATACGACCATGGCCTACAGCGAAAAATTATTAGATCATTACGAAAACCCACGTAACGTTGGTTCATTTGACAAAAATGACCCACAAATTGCAACCGGAATGGTTGGCGCACCAGCTTGTGGTGACGTAATGAAGTTACAGCTAAAAATCAATGATCAAGGTATTATTGAAGACGCAAAGTTCAAAACTTATGGTTGCGGCAGCGCCATTGCGTCAAGCTCATTAGTAACTGAATGGGTTAAAGGTAAAACATTAGACGAAGCGGGTGAAATTACTAACCGTACTATCGCCGATGAACTTGCTTTGCCTCCAGTGAAAATTCACTGTTCAATCTTAGCTGAAGATGCAATTAAAGCAGCGATTGCAGATTACAAAAGCAGAAGTTAGCCCGTTGGGCAATGGTAAAAAAGGTAAAGAAGAATATGGCAATTATTGTAACCGAGTCTGCGGCCAACCAGGTTAAAAGTTTTTTAGAAAATCGTGGTAAAGGTCTCGGACTACGACTTGGGGTGAAAACCTCGGGTTGTTCTGGTTTAGCTTATGTACTCGAGTTTGTAGATTCGCTTGATGAAGGCGATCAGGTATTTGAACAATACGGTGTTAAAGTGATTGTCGATGCAAAAAGCCTAGTTTATCTCGATGGTACCCAACTTGATTTTGTCAAAAACGGATTAAATGAAGGGTTCGAATTTAGTAACCCTAACGTTGATGGCGAATGTGGTTGTGGTGAAAGTTTTTCTGTCTAATTTGTTTTTTTATCTATGAATTATTTTGAATTGTTTGCCCTTACTCGCTCATATGTATTAGATACCAATGAGCTAAGGGCAAAGTATCTCGAACTGCAACGCGCAGTCCACCCCGATAAATTCGCCAATGCTAGTGAGCAGAACCGTTTGTTAGCGGTTCAACAATCAGCACGCATTAACGATGGTTTTGGCATGCTCAAAACCCCGATTAATCGTGCTGAATATTTGCTCTTGCTGGCGGGAATTGAACTGGCTCATGAATATCAAACCATTAAAGACCCAACGTTTTTAATGGAGCAGATGGAATTGAGAGAAGCACTGGAAGACATTCCGACTTCGTCTGATCCAGAACAAGAAATTATCGATTTCCAACAACAAATTGATCGACACATTAGCGAGTTTGAGCAACAATTCGTTGATTTGTTTGCCGCTGGCGATCAATCCTCATTGAACACGGCTGCCGATAATGTTCGAAAGCTAAAATTCATGCTTAAATTGGCCGCGGAAGCTCGTGAACTTGAAGAGCGTTTGCTTGGTTTCTAACTAGAAAGAATCGACTAATGGCACTATTACAAATTTCAGAACCTGGGCAAAGTAGCGCCCCTCATCAGCACCGATTAGCCGTAGGCATTGATTTGGGTACCACCAACTCATTAGTGGCTAGCGTTCGCAGTGGACAAGCAACTATCTTGCTCAATGATCAAGGTGTTGGTTCTATCCCATCTATTGTTCATTACGGTGAACACGAGATAAAAGTTGGCCTTGAAGCGAAAGCGCATGCGGTAAGTGACGCCACTAATACTGTGGTATCTGTTAAGCGTTTTATGGGCCGGACCCTGAAAGATATTCAAGCGAGTCATAAAGAACTTCCTTATAACCTCAGTGCTTCTGAAAATGGTTTAGTGACCATTGAAACGCGCAACGGTGTGGTTAATCCTATTCAAGTTTCGAGCGAAATCTTAAAACCGCTGGTTGAGCTGGCTAAATCGACTTTAGCTGGTGAACTAGATGGCGTGGTCATTACCGTGCCGGCCTATTTTGATGATGCGCAGCGTCAAGGTACAAAAGATGCCGCAGAATTATTAGGCGTTAAAGTTTTTCGATTGCTTAACGAACCGACGGCCGCAGCGATTGCATATGGCCTAGATAACGATCAAGAAGGTATTATTGCCGTTTATGACCTCGGCGGTGGTACGTTTGATATTTCAATTTTACGGCTAAATAAAGGCGTATTTGAAGTATTAGCAACCGGTGGCGACTCTGCACTGGGTGGCGACGATATTGATCAGATAATTGCTGATTGGATAATCGAGCAATCAGGTTATGACGGCGACCATTCTCCGGCCCTACAGCGTGAAATTATGCAATTGGCTTGTCGGGCCAAAGAATCGCTTAGTGCGCAACACAACACCGAGTTAACACTTAACCTGCCTTGTGGTAATGACTGGCACGGTCAGTTGTCACGCGAGGTTTTTGATAGCCTAATTCAGCCGATTGTTAAACGTACTTTAATGGCTTGTCGCCGTGCGGTACGTGATGCTGAGATTAATACCAGCGACATTCTTAAAGTTGTGATGGTGGGTGGTTCAACTCGTGTACCTTTAGTACGAGACAAAGTAGGTCAATACTTTGAGCAACAGCCGTTAACCAGCATCGATCCTGACAAAGTCGTGGCGATTGGCGCGGCAATTCAGGCTGATATTTTGGCGGGCAACAAACCCGACAGCGATATGTTACTGCTTGATGTGTTACCGCTGTCACTAGGTCTTGAAACCATGGGCGGCTTGACTGAAAAAGTCATTAGCCGTAACACCACGATCCCGGTTGCTAAAGCGCAAGAATTTACCACCTTTAAAGATGGTCAAACTGCGATGGCTTTGCATATTTTACAAGGTGAGCGTGAACTGGTTGAAGATTGCCGTTCGCTAGCGCGTTTTGAATTACGTGGCATTCCACCAATGGCTGCCGGCGCTGCTCATATCCGTGTGACTTTCCAAGTAGATGCCGATGGCCTGCTAAGCGTTAGCGCGATGGAAAAAAGCAGCGGCGTGAAAACTTCAATTGAAGTTAAACCATCTTTTGGTTTAACCGACAATGAAGTGGCAAACATGATCAAAGACTCAATGACTTATGCCAAAGATGATATGCAAGCGCGAATGCTCGCTGAAGAAAAAGTAGAAGCGTCGCGTGTTCATGAAGGCTTGGTTAGTGCTTTGCTTGGTGATGCTCATTTATTATCTGGCGATGAAAAATCACTGATTGAACAAGCAATGGCGCAATTAGCCAACGCCCAAGCTGGCAGTGACCTTAAGTCAATTAAAGATGCGATAGCGCTTTGTGACAAAGTGAGTCAAGACTTTGCTGCTCGTCGAATGGACCAATCAATTCGTCAGGCATTATCAGGTCAGTCGGTCGACAATATTTAATTTAAATTGGTTTACTTAATTTGGGTAAACCAAAGTTTTTAACTCTTTACTCATTTTATAACGTAGCGAAACTACATTATAGGATGAGTACTAATGCATGCGGAGATCGGCAGTATGCCAAAAGTAATTTTTTTACCACATGAAGTTCTATGTCCAGAAGGTGCTGTTGTTGAAGCGAACGAAGGTGAGACCATTCTTGACGTCGCACTGGCTAATGGCATTGATATTGAGCACGCGTGTGAAAAATCATGTGCTTGTGTTACTTGTCATTTAATTGTTCGTGAAGGTTTTGACTCACTTGAAGAAAGTGACGAACTTGAAGACGACATGTTAGACAAAGCTTGGGGACTTGATAGCGAATCTCGCTTGGGTTGTCAGGCTTGTGTTGCCAAAGAAGACCTAGTAATAGAAATTCCTAAGTACACAGTTAACTTAGCCAGCGAGCAGCACTAAGTCGTTCCGGTGGCGGCTACGCAGTCGCCCTCGCACTGACTGCGTCAGCGACTACCGCCCGATGGACATATTGTGAAAAAAAGCCTCAAGTATTTTGAGGCTTTTTTTGTGGGTAAATGACAAGTAATGGCGTTCTGTAAACAACGACGAAGTCGCCCTCGCACTGACAGCATCTGCGGCCCGATGGGCATGTTGTGAAATAATCTAGGTAGGGCTCATAAGCGTTGTCTAACTGAACAATAATAAGCGTTTAAAAACAATAAAGTTTGCTCGATTGTAATCATGACCTTTCGTGCCAAAGAGAGATAGCACGGGATGAATTCCAACTGTAATTAATATCATTCGCGGTATTTTTCTAATGCATGCCTCATCAGCCTTATTTCTTTATTTTATCACTAAAGCTATGTGATTGAGTGTTTCTTGAATAACCAATTTGATGGTTAAAATTGCCTAACAAAATGAACATGATGCTTAAACTCTTTGAATATCAATTATATTGTTATGCGTGTCCCTTTTCATTTTTTGCGTGTGAATGATTTTTTATCAACCTCGTTGAGTGGTGTCTTTGTGTCTGTGCTAGCCAAATGATACAAAGTACGTTATATCTAGTAGATTACGATTTGTCTATTAACACAAGGAGGGTGTAGATGGGATTAACGATTAAGGCGCGTCTAGTAGGTATACTAGGTGTAGTAACCATACTAATTATTGGGGCTATCAGTTCGCAAACGGTAACCAGAAATAAGAATACACAACAAGTCAATCAAGCTCAAACTCGCTATCTATCTTATTTAATTGCAGATGAGTTCATGCAGTCATCCTTAGATCTTACGCGACTTTGTCGGACCTTTATTGCGACGGGCGACAATAAATATTTTGATGCTTATCTAAATATTGTTAAATGGCGTAATGGTGAAGTGGCTCGCCCAAGCAGTGTACATGCCAGCCTCTATCCCGGAGTAGTAAAGAAGCAAAGTGACATCATGCGCGAGTTAAATTTTTCCGCGCAAGAGTTTGCCTTAATCAAACAGGCCAGCGACAATTCTAATGCTCTTATTGAAACTGAAACGCAAGCAATGGTGTCGGCCCAAAACGGCCAATTTGCTCAAGGACCTCATCAGCCATTGCCCAATGAAAGTGTCACCGATTTTGCGTTACGAATTGTTTTTGATAGTAAATATCACTACGAAATCACTAACATCATGAAGCCAGTCTCTCAATTTTTTGATGTGTTAAATACCCGTACTCAAGGACAAGTCACAGACTCACAGCAGTCTGCACGTTTTTGGCTCAACATCAGTCTATCTAGCCAAATAGTCATTCTATTCTTAGTGCTATGCATTTCGGTATACATGATTAGGGTTTTGTTTAAGCCACTGGATAAAGCAATTAATGCGTTAGATGATATTGCCCAAGGTGAGGGGGATTTAACCAAGCGGTTAAGTACCACAAGTAATGATGAAATATCTTCGTTAGGGCGAGGGTTTAATTTATTTGCCAGCAACGTGCAGCAGGTTATTGTCGAACTAAGAGGGGCTATTAACCAAATATCAATTTCTTCTAAGCAGGTTAACTCTACTGCGATGATTACCGATGACGCGATCTTAGAGCAACGAAATGGATTGCAACAACTGTTGGTGGCTGTAGAGCAATTAGCGCCAGCAATTCAAGAGGTGGCCACTAATGCGAGTCTTGCCGTTGAACATGCTAACGTATCGTACAGTGAAACAAATAATGGTTCTAAAGTAATCGAAATAGCAGTTCTTGATATTGATCGCTTAGATAGCGATATCGATAATGCGTCGGGCGTGATCAATGAATTAGCTAATGAGACCAACAGTATTGGTAAAGTGTTAGATGTTATTCGTGGTATAGCAGATCAAACTAATTTGTTGGCACTTAATGCCGCAATTGAAGCCGCACGAGCTGGCGAGCAGGGGCGAGGTTTTGCCGTAGTGGCCGATGAAGTAAGAACATTGGCTAAGCGTACACAAGACTCTACTTCTGAAATTCAAAGCATGATAGAGGGCTTGCAGCAGCGTGCTGAACAAGCTGTCGATGCGATGAGCAGCAGTAAAACCCGTACCAAAGACTGTGTTGATAACACGAAAAAGCTTGGGGAGTCATTTCATCAGATAAACCATGCGGTGAGCGCTATTGTCGATGTAAATAACATTATTGCGGCGGCGACGGAAGAGCAGAATGCGGCAATTAATGAGATTAGAGTTAACGTTAGTGAAATCAACGTGCAAGTCGAAAAGACGGCTCAGGGCTCGCGGGAAACCGCGCAAAAGAGCGAATTGATGACAGATCTCGCGATACAAATAGAAGGAGTGGTCAGTCAATTTAAGGTATAACTATTTTCAAGAACACCAGACTGCAACATCTGTGGTCTGGTGTTGTCTTCCATAGTTAATAACAACAAGAATATGTAGTGGTACAGTGAATTTGGCCACCTAACTAGAGGTGATATACTCACCTCATATTAATTTAGGTGACATTATGAG
>JABSRT010000027.1 GCA_013214945.1 Gammaproteobacteria bacterium | reverse complement strand
CTTTGACCAAAACCACCGGTCGCGCCAGTCACTTCAATCCCTAAATCTTGCGCTTTTAAATCTGTCTCCCCCGTGCCGCTGTCTATTATGCTATGAGCAATCAGGCTGATGTTACCAGTATTCGTCGCTAAACTGCCCAGTGATAAATCACCCGTTAACGCGTAACGGATATCACCATTGATGGTCGTTACTGTCGCGCCATCGCTCATGGTCACATCACCAACAACCTCAACATCAATATCTCCAGTTGTGCTGCTGATGTTACCCGCTGTATGCGTTAAGCCCGTTGCTGCAAGTAACGTGATATCACCTGCTTGCGCATCAATACCGCTATGTAAGCTAATTGCACCGGCAATCGCTTGTAAACGTACATTACCAGCGCTTGTTACGCTGTGTAATGCTGTCACTGAGCCGCCGTTAAGCACTAAATCACCCAACGTGGTTGTTATTACCACTGCACCATTAGCGCTGGTCGTAATGTCTTCACTGGTTGAAGATAAATTAGCCGCTAATGAGGTTGTATCAACACGCTGTACTGCAACGGTCACATCACCAACCACAAGACCATTGGTGTCAGTGATAAACAGACCTGCACCGCCAGCACTGGCCGCAACCGTAGTCACTGCCGTATTGAAGACATTTGCACTGCTGCCCACGCCGTTACCGGCACTTAATATCAGGCCGTTCGCGCTAATTAAGCTGCCACCGTCTAAATCTTGAAGGTCATTGCCCGCAATAAGTGCCACGTTGCCGTTACCGGCAGTAATCAGGTCACTAGTTACTGTGCCTGTCGTTGCTTCAATGCGGATATCGCCGTTATTTGTGCTTATCGTCGTGCCATTCGCTTGGGTCATATCACGTGTGGCTAGCAAGTCTATCGTTTGGCCCGCGCCCATCTGACTAATGTTGGCATTAATCAATAAGTCACGACCCGCATATAAGCTTGAGTGACCTGCGGTATTGATGATGCCGCCATTGATGGTCAAGTCAGAGTCTGCACCCTGCGCTGCAATACGTAAGTTACCCGCTGCACTTATCATGCCCGTTACCGTAATAGCACCAGTCTCTGATGTCAGTACCAAGTTGGCGCCACTGACCACATTGTCTTGTGTGCCATCAACCGAGGTTGAACCGCTTATCGTGCCATCAGTTTTCACTAAGGCAGTTATCACAGCCGTCGAGGCTAGGTTTAACGCTGTTTGCTCGCTAAGATATAAGCTACCAGTTGTCGCGAGCGCACTTAAGGTCGCTGACTCGAGCGTTAACGGCTTATTATCCTGAGCGATGCTCGCCGCGGCTTGTAAACGTAAATTATTTGAATAAATATCAACTGAGCTATTATCAGCACTGCCTGCATCAACGATAGAACCCGTTGTGCTGATGATGCTGACATTGCCCCAGCTATTTTGCGTAGTCAGTGTATTGCCACTTTTATCAGCCGATGAACGAGCATCTAACTGACCCAGTGTAATAGTGCCTGTTGATGCGATGCGGATTTCGCCAGTGTTTGTGCTAAAGATCGTGCCATCAGCCATGGTGAGCGTATTGTCGGTGCCGGTCACTTGAACATTAATATCGCCGCTGATCCCGCCATTGCCCGTTGTGATATCTGCTGCATCAGCAAAATTCAGCGGGCCATTGGCTAAGAGACTAATGTGCCCCGTCTCTGTGGTAATACTTTGATTAACATTCAAGCCACCTGCTTGCGCGTCAAGGCGAATATTGCTGTTACCAGCAAGGCTGATAGCCTGCTCGACAATTAAATCGCCCGCTTTATTAAGAACAACCACATCATCATTGCTGTCATTGCTGACATCCGCTATCACAGACAAACCTGACAAGCTGGTGCCAGCGACGGTAGCTGCTGCGCTGCCGTTGGTTGCAACCTGATTAACAATAATGTCGGTGACAGTACCTAGAGTTAGCGCCGTCGCCTCGGTGACATAAATACCACCGTCAGCAACCTGAGCTGCAACAGTCGCCACTTCGGTTTCAAGGTGATCAACCGCCTCACCAATATTAAGTGCTGCTGAGAGAGATAAGCTATTGGCATAAACATCAACCAGGTTATCGCCGTTGGTTGCCGCATCCGTAATGGTGCCATTGCCAGCAACCAGCGCAACCGCGCCCCAGCCCGCTTGGCCAGTTAATGCCGCGGGTGTCGCGCTGCGGTCGCTATCCGATCTCACATCGATTAAACCAACGGTCACATGTGTGCCCGCATCTAAGCGGACATTACCCGCATTGGTACGAACGGTCGCGTTGGCCGCCATGGTGACCGCGCCAGCTGACGCCAGCAATTGAATGGTTTGATTAGCCAGTAACGTGCTAACGACCATATCCGTCGAACCATTGCCTAAAATGAGTTCACCGGCAGCAAAGATACTTAACGAGCCGTTGGTCGATTCAATATTGTCATTTAGGGTGACATCACTGCCAGCGCCTTGGGCATCAATCAATAAATTGCCTGAGGTACCCTGTAATAGAATTTTACCATGGCCAGTCAAGCTACCGTTACCGAGTGTAATAACGGCATCACTGCCAATACCCGATAAACTCAGTCCGCTACTTAGAATCTCTAGCGCTGTACTTTCAGCCAGGAATAAACCACCACTGACCGTATTGGTTGCGGTTAAGCCACCAATTTGCGAGGTTAACGCTTCAGTAGCAGTACCGATCCCCGATTCAGCCGCTAAGCGAACGGTTGCCGTTTCACCGGCCAGGTTATGCGTGCCGCTGTAGCCGCTAATCGCTCGAATATAACCCACTTGGCCAACGCCAGTACCGGCCGTATTACCAGCGGTCATGGTGATAGCCGTTTGGGCATTAACACTGCTTAAGCTAATATTTTGGCCAGCGCTATAAATCACCGAACCCGTGTCTGCATCAGTTAAGGTGCCATCAGCCATCACGATATCGGTATCAGCAGTAAAGCTGATCAAACCGCCATCACTTAACACATTGCCACCTTGGGCGATGTCAGCCGATTGCGAGGTCAACGTGATATTGCCTGCGTCCGTGGCACTGATGACTCCTGCTAACGCATTGCTTATTTGGCCATCGGCCAATAACGTAATCGCGCCAGTCGTGGTGGTTATCTCATGATTAACCGTAATCGTTTGGCCATCATCAAGACGTTTATAAGTGACTGATGATGGATCGTCACCTGATTGATTAGCGGTTGATGAGGCAACCAATAAAATGTCGCCCGTGCCAGCCGTGGTGATACCTGCGCCGCCATTAGCTGCTGATAACACAACAATATCGCCAAAATCGGTACTTAGCGTGATACTGCTATCTTTGGTCACATCCGTTTGCCATAAGCGTTTAATCGCAACGTCGCTGGTTAAATCTCTTGAGTCTGTCGTCGAATCATACGCTTGGGTATGGATAGTAATATCACCATCACCGGTATTAATGGCATCGAGGGTGTTCATCGCCGTCCACAACAGCGTGATACCGTCTTGGGCTGATGCCACTATATTGTCGGCAATAATTAATTCGTCACTAACACCATCGCCAGTCGCATTTTCTTGCGTGATAATACCCGATTGAGAATATAGCGTGATATCTGACAGTGCGCTGTAATTCGCATTGCTCGCTTCAATGGTATTTCTAACCGTGATGTTATTCACTGCATCGAAGCTAATATCACCTAATACCTGCAGGGTATAACTGGCATTGCTATAATCTTCGACCGTAATATTATTACCATAAACCTCAAGGCTATCACGTAAGGTTGGCTGCTCAGCTTGGTTAATCGCACCAACGCGCACATTGCCAGCATTCGCTAATGCATGACCAGTCCCTGAGTCTTGATGGCCTAAAATAATCTTGGTAAAACCATCGGCAAATGATTGAATTTCTGTGTTATCAATATTAAGGGTATTTGAACTGACACTTGATGGCGGTGTGCCTAACTCAATATTTAAGCTAATCGTTGATGGTCTGATGGTTAACGTGCCAGTACCAACAATTGATTCTTGGCCACCTTTTAAGCTAACTTCGTCTCCTTCAAGCAGTATGTTACCGCCGCCATTAAGATTGATACCTTTTTCGAAAACAACGTGCGCCGCGCCATAAATAAGCAAGTCGCCGCCATTATTAATGGTCACCGCTTGGTTAAATGTCACGGTGCCTTCAGCATAAATGATTAAATCACCGTCCATCGTCACTTCACTGTGGAAAGTCACGTTATCAGGGTTATTCCCATTAACCCCGACAATGGTCAATTTCTCTAGCGCGTCGGTATTACCAACCGTGCCGTAAATCACTACATTATCTGGTGCAACTAGTCTTAATTCATCAGCAATGCCATCGCCATTACCATTTAAGGTATGCCCAGAGTTAGTCCCTAATTGCATTTGACCTGAGCCATCAGAGCCCGCGGTAATCACGATAGGGTTGGTCACAGCAGCGCCGGTGATAACGATAGAGTCATCAACTAATATGTTGGCGTCAGCGGTTGTGTTAGCGGAGTAATACGCAGTATGGCCGGAACCGTCAATCAACAGCGACGAATCACCGGTTAAGATTAAATCAGAGTTAATATAAATCTTACCGCCTAGTGCTTTATTGCGAAGTACTAGGTTGTCGGTAAACACCACGTCCTGACTGGTTTGTGTTTCATCACCGATATAGATATTACTGCTAACATTATAATCTCCGATAACGATGGCACTGAAACCATCTTGCAACTGTGCCAGTTCTGAGTTTTCAATATGTAACAGCTCACTCTCAACAAAACTACTGTCGCTCGTTAGCTCGCCGATTAAGATATCACGATCAACATCAATTGGTTTAACGGCCAATATGGCGCCAGAAGAACGTAAAGCTTCGGTGATGTTTAGCTGATTCGACACAATAACAATGTCTTCACCACCAGCATCAACAGAAGCTGCAATCGTTTGATTACCTCTTAAGGTTTTTATATCGGTACTGCCGCCTTTGGTTCCTGTTGTCTTCGAAACTTCAACAGCAGGAACTTCATCTGTTGTCTTCGAATCTTCAACAACAGAAACTTCACCTGTTGCTACAACAGAAATATTTTGTCGCTCACTACTCGACAGCGTTAACTCAGCCACATCAACGACTATAGCCATTGGGCTGTAGGTGAATCCGGTTACGTTTTGACCAATATTATCTTTTACAGTAATGACTAATTGGCCTTGAGTTTGAATATAAGCACCATTAGCTGCACGTAACACTTGATCATTTGCAAGATGGTTTACGATTTCGTAATCTTCAATTTTGGCGGTACGGATTTCGCCTGTCGCCTGATTAACCGTAAAGTTACCATTAGCCAATGCCCATTCTATTTCAGCATCAAAGCTTGTATCAGATAAACGCCAATCAGAATTGGTTGAGATGTTTTGATCATTTAATACAGAGCCTGCGGGGGTCGCTAGACGAATGTCGCCCAAACCATTAACCCTAATTCCTGCGCCTAAGATTAAATCACCGCCTTCGGCAGTAATATTGACAGAGTTATCTTCTGCCGTTGTCGTTGTTACATCAGCTTGAAGGTTTATCGACGCGCTAGTTCCTGCTGCATATATGAATACAGATTCCGTCGTTGCAGTGATACCACTACCATTAATCGTGATAGCACCATCGATAGTACTGATGTTAGTTTCACCCGCCGCGCTCTGCTGAACCTGACTAATGGTTAAGGCCAACTTATTTTCAAGTTCAATGTTGCCAGTCGCTTCAATTGTGCCCGTTGTTTTAATATTGCGAACATCTAGGCTAGCAACATTAATTTCTAAGGCATCACCAGAGCCGATACCAGCAAGACTGGTCATAACTAAGTTAGCATTAGCCGCATTGATATCTAACTGGCCATCACCTGTATCAACAATCGCACCATTGGTTGCCGTAATTGTAAAGTCACCAACGTAAGATGAGCTTATTTTACCTAACTTGATATCGTTATTAGCCATTAACGTTACCTGGCCAGCACCAGCATTGACCACAGTTTGATCATTCATGGTTAATGCACCAGAACCAGCATTTAAACTTACCGTACCTCCAGTTGACGTAATTTCCACCTCATCAGACAAGTTCAAGCCATCAGCAGCAGACATATTAATGTTGCCAATATCAGAGTTAATAGTTTGATTAACTGAAATAGCGCCACTAGTGGTTGATAGCGATAAGTCAGAATCTGTTGCCAAATTCAAGGTGCTATTGATAGTAATAGCACCCGTTGAACTTAGGGTAATTTCTTTACCGCCATTGCTCATCTCTTCAACGACTACAGCGCCAGTATTAGATAAAGTAATAACACCAGCCGTTGTAGTTACGCTCAATTTATCGGTATTAATAACACCAGTAACATCACCACCCGCGACGATTGTCATATTAGACATCGCTGCTGCGGTTGGATTTAAGAAGGTCACTTTGCCTGTTGCATTGATCGTGACATTACCACCCGATCCCGTGAAGGCATTAATCGTTAGATCACCATCGATGTTAAGTAATAAATCTCCACCATCCATTGTTAACGTATTAATGACAACACTGCCTTGCTGGGTCACACTAACATCGCCAGCACCTGACATATCAATATTAAGGTTGTTAACTTTACTGGTTACAGCGACACTATCTTGCGAGGTCAATGTCAGTGTATTGGCGGTTATCGTACCACCTAATGCAATACCACCAGTGCTTGACGTTAAATTAACTGCGCCATTTCCAACATTGATTTCCTCAACAACGACCAAGTCATTGCCAGCAGAAAGCACAATTGTTTCTCCTGGGTTAGTCGGTAATGCAACCACTGATAAAGCACCTGTAGCTTCAAGAGCAAAGTTACCTGCGCCACGAACAGGCAAGATTAAGACATAGTCACCGTCAATCTTAGTCGACGCAATCGTACCAACATCAGCTTCAGCAGACAGGCTAAACGCGGTGTTTGCCACATCGGCTGTTAGCTCAAGTGTTTTGGCCGAGACATTAGATGTTGCCGTTGCAACACCTGCATCATTAATTTTCGATACTAGGCTTGCTAATATCGCTGACCAGCTCGATCCACTAGCAGAATAGGCCACACTATTAATAGTAACAGTGTAAGTGAATGTATCTTTTGCTTCGCCAGAGAAAACAACGTTAGAGACTTGCTTTTGCAGACTACCAGCAGCTTGTGAGTCTGCCGTCGCTACAGTGCCATCTTGCTCCGTCACAACGGTTCGATTTACCACAAGGTCAGTTTGAGTAAAGGATGTATTGATTACATCCGCCGTCACCGTTAGGCCACCATTGGTATTGCTGGCGGTTAATTTAGCAGACAAGGTTGGATTAGTATTTATTACCGTAACAAGTTTGTTAACGATAGCATTGGCATCATTACCAGCAGTGGCCGATACACTTAACGCAATACCGTCTATCACAATATTAAAGACATCACCTTCAATAACAGCTGAAGATGGATTTAGTTGAGTCATGCGAACTTCTGTTGCGCTGATGCCAGCATCGGTCACTACTGAGGTGCTTGTTGCAGACTCTGTAAACTGACCTGCCCAATCGATAGTAAACGGCGTATTGTTAGCCGTGCCTGTGATTATCATCATACCAGTGGCATCAGTCGTTACTGTAAAATCATCAGCTTCGAGTAGCTGCTCAAGACGATTGAATACTTCAGCTGCGGTATATGTAGTAGTAGTCGTAGTCTCATCAGGATTAGTAGTAATAACGGTAGCGCTTGCTGTATAAGTCTTACCATCAATCGTGACTTGATACGAATCAAGGGCATTAATATCTTGATTGAATGCAAGCAACGATACTTGCTTTTGAGTGTTTGTTGCAGCTTGAAGCTGCAAACTTTCACTGCTATTGGTAACAGCAACGCCATTATTTGTTAATTGCTGAGAAAACAATGTCTGTAAATCAACAATGCTTACGTTAGCCGTTAATTGCGCATGTTTAACATCAACATTAGTTACCGATGTAAAGCGACCCTTATCAGCTATTGCAGTGAGTGTTAATGTTCGCGCTGTTGAATTAATTTCAACAGTAACAGTTGCAGAGTGAGCGCTGCTAATTTGCGTTTCAAAGCTGCTAAGTATCTCGTTCCATGTCGGCGTAGTATCCGCTGTGTAGGTATAGTTAGAACCTAGCGCGCTTAAGCTATAGGTATAACCAGCTAGCGGAGTCACATCCTCAAATGTGACGATGTCGACCTGTGGTGCATCAGCTGGTGTAGAGCTACTAACAGGGCTAGAGACTGCTCCGGCTACGCTAGCCGGAGTTGCTGTGCTGCCGTAAATTGTATAGGTTTGGCCATTAAAGGTGGTTTGATACACCGTATCATTGCTAACAGTATCTGCTTTACCTGCCGCACTGCTAAAGTTAAATTCTTTATTGGCGCTATTGGCTGTTAACGTTAAGCTACGTGTGGTGGTATTAACGACTACATCCGCTGTATCGAACAAACCATGGTTGTTAACAATCGCTGTTTTTAGACCAGATAAAACTTCGGTCCATGTTGCATTTTCATCAGCACTAAATTGTATTGTGATCGGCGCATAAACTTGGCTGTTATTGGTCGTATTAGTAACTGCACTAAAGTTAACGGTGTAAACTCCGTTATTGAACAGCGCTGCATTTTCAAAGGTTATGTTAGATACTTGAGCTTGTAAGTTGCCAGCGGCTTCAAGTAAGGCATTAGTGCGAAGTAAATCAGCAGAAACATCAAGATGTTCAGTTTCAATCACTGTAGCAGTGTTAAAAGTGAATGCTGAATTTTCAGCCCCGGTAACAGAGATATTTAAGTTCGAAACATCCACTGTTGCATTAACAATTGAGCTTGCTTGGGTCAGTGTATGGCCAAATGCATTTAACAAACTTGTCCAGTCAGCCGTAACAACAGCACCATTAACCGTATCACCTACAGCAACCGTCACTGACGTTCCAGCCACGCTGACGCTTAATGATGTTCCCGCTACCGGCGTGTAAGAATTACTGAAGCTAATTTTACTAATTTGAGCTTGGTTGTTACCAGCTTGTGTCGTCGTACTCGTATCACCCGTTGCGCCAGCGCCACCAGATGTCGCTAAACCGCTTTCTGTTTGACTAGTTTTTCCAGTTTTAACACTGATGCCTGACTTGGTCGTGCGGGTTTCAATTTGGCTATCGCTGCCAATATCTTGTGCTGATTTAAGCTCTTTAAAGCTAGCTGTACCTTCGCCCTGTTTTAACGTTATGCTATAAGCAAAGGCATCGGCATCAGTATTATCATAAGCTAAAGACGATAACACCTGCGGTGCGCCGCTAGTTTGGTTGACATAATTTTTCCAATTATCATCAGAATTTTGGTCCGTTCCCGCGATAACATTAATCGCTGGTAATTCTGCGATAGTGAATTTTGCATCAAGTATAATATTGCCAGCGGTTTTTTCAGCACCTTGGATCGTAGCCGCTTCAATCCGGTCAATATATAAGTTTTGTCCGGCACTGATCGTAATGTCATCACCTGACGCGATATTTTGAACATCACGAGCCCATAAGTTGCCACCAGCCGCAATATTAATTGCACCATCGTTGGCACGAACCGATTTAACAAATAGTGAATCCGCTTCATTAATCGTAATAGAGCCACTTAACGTTGAGTTAGCCGTGATAGAGCCAACGAGGGTATTAATATCAATATCACCATTAATAGCGCCGTTAGCGGTAACAGCTAAATCGTCAGCAATAAATACCGATGCGCCGTCCATTGTTAACGACGTTGCTTGTACCTGCATATTGTTAATTGCACCAACAATACCGCCAGTAACGGTTAAAGTTCCCTCAACATCTAACGTGACATTTTGTGCTGAATCATAATTATCAAGGCCACCAATAAAGCCACTTAACACCCAGTTACTGGTTAAACCAACATAAATATCTTCCTTAGCACGTAGGTCAAAATAAGCTGCATCAAGCGATGTACTTTTGATATTAATGTAACCGGTATTTTGTTCTACCACTGTTTTATCAGATGTTTTATTGACATCAACGACTGATGATAATGTGGCAGCGCCCTTTGCGGTAATAATAACGGTGCCGATCTGGTTGTTATCTTTACCTGTAATATCACCAGTCACAATTACACTTTTATTTGAAATTAATTCCAAATGATCTTTTACTGTAATAGTACCGTCTAAAGATAATACTTCTCCCGACTCAATAATAATTGAATCTGACGTTAAGTCGCCTGGTAACAAGCCTGATTGGTTCCCCAAAATGTCAACTGTGCCATTAGTATTAAATGTAGTTGGTGTTGTACCAAATAAGAACTTCTCTCCTGCGCGGTATTCCATTGACTCCGATGCATTAAAGAATTGATACAGATCGACCGTGCCATTAACCGCGCTAAAACCAATGCCTTTTCCATGATTGATACCATAGCTATTAGTGACTGGATTTTTCACTTGAATATCGCCAAATTGACTTTCAAGACGAACATATTGTCCTTGAACTAACGCCGAATTTGTAACCAACAGATTATTTTCTGCGATAATTTCTACACGGCCGTTGCTAGCGATACTAGT
Source organism: Gammaproteobacteria bacterium (assembly GCA_013214945.1). Lineage (NCBI taxonomy): Bacteria > Pseudomonadati > Pseudomonadota > Gammaproteobacteria > Gammaproteobacteria bacterium. Next base: position 56,249 of record JABSRT010000027.1, on the reverse strand, counting down.
TTTTGCATTAAGTACTTTAAGACCGACGGTTTTTTCTAAATGACCATCAAACTCAGTGAGTAAAATATCACCACTATCAGTCTCGGCATTAAGCTCATTTAAGGCTACTTCTAAACCAAAAATTCCAGTACTCGCACTAACATTAAGACGCTTAGCCACAATATCTACCGCTAAGTCAGCGCTGCCCTCAATTACAGAGCCCGTGGTAGAAGTCAGATTAACAATACCGGCTGAAGCAACCGATGTAAGCGTTATATCGTTACTGTATTCAAAGGTAAACGCTGTATTTTTCACACCAGTTACCGTAATTTCTTTCGTTAACTGATCAACAGTAGCAGAGACTATTGATGCGGATTCGACCAGGGAGTGGCCTAATGCATTTAACAAACTCTCCCAGTTAGCTGTAACAATTAAACCGTTAACCGTATCCCCCACTGCTACCGTTACTGGTTCGCCAGCAACATTTACACTCAATGATGTTGTAGCCACAGGAACGTAAGATTCACTAAAACTAATTTTGCTAATCTGCCCCTGATCAATTCCTGCTTGAGTCGTCGTACTGATTTCCTCAGTACTCCCGTTCTCTATAGCACGAGTTTCTCCTTCTTCAAGATAAACCCCTGCCACCAGTGAATTAACTGCTATATCACCAATTGCTTCAATAGTTACATCTCGTGCATCTTTGTTTGAAGCAAGTAAAATACTGTCAACTGTTACCGAACCTGCCGCAGCTAACGTAAAGCTGCCATCAAGTAATTTAGTATCAAAAACGGTTAAGCTGCGAGTGTCTTGCTTTAGCGTTACGTCTCCAGCAACTGTAGTGTTAATACTTACAGCATTAACTTCAGTATTAATATCTATGGGCGCCATGGCATTGATGATTAACTGATCAGCCACAATATTATCTGATCCAACAGAACTACGCGATACCTTACCTTGGGCGCTAATATTTATATCGCCACGCTCGGTCGTTGTTAAGGTACCAATAGATATATCCGCATTTATCGTACTGTCAGAATTGGTATCAAAGGTGGTTAGGTTGATATCATTACGATCGGATGTGCCAGTTGCTTTGACACTAGTTACCGTCAACGCGCCAAAGTTAGTAATGCTTATCGCACCATCTGCTGCTATCACATTACTTAGGGTTAAATTGCCCTGATTGACTAATGAAATATCACCAGAACCTAGCAGCGTTAAATCAACCGTCGTGACATTGCTATTGGCTGTTAGGGTGTTATCTGCGATAACTGATAACTTGTGAGCCGTTATTAGACCTTGTATGTTGACTAAGTTTCCATCTATCAATGTTTGTGAAACTGTTTGTTCAAAGCGTCCTTCTATCGCTGAGATGTTCACATTTGACAACGCACCACCAGCCGTTAACGCCGATTGATCAAGCGTAATATTACCGCCGTAAGTCCCTGCCGTTAACTGAATTAGACTGTCATTTGATGTCGTTACTAGGCTAGCGTGTAAGTTGGCATCGATACCGCCAAATTGACTTACTGACTCTCCTGCTTTTAAATCAATTAAATCATCGGCGATGATCGCCGCTTTTAATGATATTTCACCACCAGCAGTCGCTGTAACAGACAGCGTATTGGTTGTGTCTGATGAGTCTTGCGTGCCAATTTCACCGGCAATAGTCATCGCTTGTGCCGAGTCTAGTGTAATAGTAGCAGCGCTTAAGAAGGCCGAATCAGCCAACACTAAATTATTATTTGTTTGTAAACTCAACTCATTGCCCGCCACCAATTTGGCTTGAGAAGCAATTGCTGCATCATCGGGTAAGATGCCTGAGACAGTTAAGTTATCGTTACTATTAATGGTTAAATTATTTTCTGCACTCAATAAACCACTAACGGTTGATTTACCACCAGCATTGATGGTGATATTACTGGCTTCAATAGAATTATCATTAAATTTTGCACCAGTTCCAGTTATCGTTTTTTCACCTACCACAGTACGATTGACAATTCCGGTGGTCGTTGTCTGGCGAGTTTCCCATACAGTTTGTGACTCTGAACTCTCAACCAACTGCTCTTGAGTTATCTCAGCGTAAATAGGACGATAGTCAAAACGATCATCAGACTGATACGTTATGTTGTACTCTAGCTGAATTCGCTGATCGTAAATATTGTGTAAGTCTGATTTCCACTCATAGGTATAATCTTTAAAGGATTCTGTAACTTTAACTTCTATTTGATCACGGTAACGTACCCAATAATCTTTATTATCTCGTTCGGTCCAGCCTTTTTCGTCAGTTTTTGATCTTGTTTCCACGTCATCATGTTGACTAATAAGAGTTAAAACTGTACCCCAACTTTTCCTTGTTTTCTTATCATCAGTCCAACTCCATGAAGAATAACTATAGCTATTTACATAACCTAAATAATTAGTTGTGTAAGCAGTCCAATATTTGAAACCAGCAGCGTTCTCTTGGTGAGAGCTCTCACTTAGCTTAGTTAAACTCGCAGTATCATATGCCAAGGCATCAAAGTACTGATTATCTGCAGTTATATTGTTAGTAAAATAGGTGCTTTTAAGCCCTTGATATACACCGTCTTTATACCAAGTAGCGCTAGGAGCGACTGTCGATGTAAAAGATGCGTCAACGGCCGGATTTTGAGTTACTGTTGTGGTCGATTTCCAAGTCCATGTCGGATCGTACAGCATTGTGCCGCTTTGATCTGTCGCTGCCATGGTAAACACACGATCACCAGTCTGCCAATCATAACTAGTCTGCCAAATAGCATCACCATACTGATTTTTAGAATCAACATCACTATAACCGCTAGCCAACGAGTTTAATTGACTTGCAGTAAAACGAGAGCCTTGTTGATCATAGCTAACATTGGCATTATCCCGATATTGACCGACCCACTCTCCTATAGTGCCAGAAACATACGCTGAAGAACTCGCCTCAACCCATGAACCGGAAGTGTCGCTACCTGAGACATTACTATCGTTAACTAAATATTTTGCAACACTACTTGAGACCAAACGTAATATATCTGTTTGTGCGCCTTTTGGCATCAGGACATATTTATCTTTCCAGCCATCAACATCAATATGGTAATACTGTTGATCATTGGCATTAGCAGTCCATTCAGGACCATTCCAAACAACTCCCCAAGGGGTCGTTTCACCAACATTGGTGGTATAAGCCGTGCCGTTATAGCTGCCAGTTAATTGCAAATTAGTGTATGCCATTTGGAATACTGGCATATACCCAAGATGGTTTAAGACCGCTTGTTTTTGGGCATCATTTAATTGAGAGAAAGTACGGTAGTCCATCGATTTGTAATCGCCAGTAACAGAGCTGGCTGATCTATTTCTAATTTGCTCGTCAAGACTGCTTGATATGCCTGCGTTTGCCCAAGTAACGTTTTCATTAAAGTAGTCGATGCCTTCAATGAAGAACTCGCGGAACTCCATGCCAGCACTGGCATTAGGGTTGTAATAACCCAATTGTTGCAGCGTCACTGACATTGAAACAACTTCATTACCAACAACAACTTTTTCTTCACCAATTTGTTCAATCGTTGATGTCGTTACCCATTCGATAACAGGCACCTGAATTGTGCCAATCGCGACCTCACGACTACCAGTTACGATATCAATCTCTTCAGAAATCACTTGAATAATCGGTCGTTTAATATCAACTAAACCGCTTACTTCGGCTGAGGCTTGGAGTTCAAATTCGCCCCCCGTATTAATCGTGACATCGCCCTCTGCATCAACAGTTCCAGCAGCAAGCAACTCAATGTGGCCATCACCTAAACTTGCAACATCAATAACACCTTCTAATACATTGCGCGCAGCACTGGTATTAACTCCGGCTTGCAGACGAACATCTCCTTCAGAAGTAACGTTCCCTGTTACTGTCAATTGTGAATCTGCATTTAATAACAATAAGCCATCTGCATTATTCACCTGTATAAGGCCAGCTACAGAGATTAAGGGGGCCGCAAGGTGAACCAGCATATTGCCTTCTATAATTGCTTGATTCTTTTCAACTGGCACATCTGCTGCTGACGACAAAGAAATGGCATTGCGCGCTTGAATAAATACTTGTGATTGATCGGCTGTTGCATACGCATAACCACCCGCCAAGATATTAACTTGACCACCCGAAATTTGGATATCGTCTTTAACATCAATAGTACCGACCAAGGTCACATCGCCCGAACTTGATTGGATAGTTGCAGTGCCGGTTACTGATGGTTCACTGACGTTTGACAGATCAATTTGACCTACTCGACCTTGAATATAAATACCATCGTTGGCTAAAATTGAAATATCACCATCAGCGGCAGTATCTAATAAACCGCCTATGCTGCCTAACACGCTTGGCTTAACCCAAACGCCAATTCGAGAAGAATGCGTTCCGCCAGAAATGGTCAGCTGATCATTTGCATAAATACGATTATCAATCATGACAAGTGAATTAGAAGAAAGGGTGATATCTGCCCCCGTATCTTCAGCGAGGATAATACCGCTTAGTTGTAACTGACCGGTCGAGTTTATCTCGATTGAGCTATCGCTAGTATTCGCCAAGTCATAAAGATTAGCATTGGCTTTTATTGAACTCTCGTCTGAAACCGTAACCCCGACACCGCTGGCATCTTTTCCGGCACGTAAAACGATATCTCCCGTCGCCGTTAGGTGACCACCAAATGCTATTACTGCCTTTGAAGTATCTAGACCTTGACCACCAATATAAGTCGCTTTATTTGAACGTAAGTCCAAAGTAGCATCGTTACCGCTCCAAACAATCGCTTGTTCGGCTGCAGGATTGTGATCGTAATAAGCACCAGCTTGAATACTACCAATCAATTGTAACGTTGAGGCTTTAAGCTTGATCTTACTATCATCGGCCTGAGAAAATAACTGGGCATCAGAACCCAGAATAATTTGACCCGATGCTTCCATTTCTAATAAACGATCAGCTTCAATGATGGTGCCATACGATTGGGTATCACCAGCCGTTGGCTTAGCATTACCTAACAATATGTCTTGACCGGCTTCAACGGTTAAACGCTGATTAGCTGCCGACGTTGCTATATTGGTATTAAAAATACTTAAATCGCGGCCAGCTTTTATTAGCAATGAGCCAGCAAAATTTAAACTACCAGAAATAGATGCATCTTGAGATGCTTGAATTGTTACTTCGTAATCAGCTAACGAATCCGTCGCACGTAAGCTATTTAAGACACCTTCAATAACAACATTTTTACCCTTAAGGTTTAGCTCGCTCGTTGTTTCGATGTCACCAGCTTCTTTCGCTAAAGTTAAAGTGCCCGATTCCGCGGTAATCGTAACTTCGGTTAATCCTGTATTGTCTTTACCAATATTAGAATTAATCGTTACATCATTTAAACCGGTTATAACAATACGGCCTGAATCACCCGTTGATTGCAAGACTGAAGATGAGTGAGTATAAATACTGATTACGTCGGCTTCAACGCCAGTGCCCGCATTAATAATAATGTCACGGTCAGCGGTAAGATCACCACGAACATCGATTGAACGGCTGGCATTAATAATAATATCGGCATCACGACCTGCGGCAATTAAGCTGCCTTTTAAGATTGAGTCTCCAACAGGGTTTAATTCAATGTTACCGCTGCGGGTTTCTAAGGTACCTAATATTTGTAACTCAAGACCATCACCGGTTGAACCCGATAAAAAGTTAACCGCATCATGACCAACAACGTGATTGTTAATCGTAACTTTACCACCTGTTGCTCCTGCTTTGCCCAGATTAACAACAGAGCCTTTGGCACTAGCATCAAGTGCGTATGTACCGTTAGATGCAACATCATTACTCGTGGCCTGAGTAAAACCAAGTCGTTCAAGACCAACTGAACCGCTGTGGTTAAGGCTAAATTCTTTGACGATTTTGGCGCTAGTCAATTTTAAACGACCATCTTCTAAACGAACTTGCAACTGAGTATCATTTAATGTTTGTTCAGTGCCGACAGCCTGAGCACCAGTTAACGATTCAACCACGGTAAATTGAGTCGAATAAAGTGCAGATTTAATATCCTCTTTTAATGTGCTCGTACCCGTATTAGTCGTGGTCGCTGATTTCGGTATCGTGACTAAACCAGAGACCTTGTGAGTGCCCAAGTCAACGGTCAAACTCATAACAACGTCAGCGCTTAAATCTCCATCAGCAAATTCAACGAAAGCATCTGCAAAAATTTCATTGGTCCATGCACTGGCTAAAACAGTTAGGTTGCCTGCTGAACTTAAATTAATTTCGGAGTTTTCAAGGCCAGTTTTAAGTTTACTTGAACCATAAATAACAATACCTTGGTCCGCATAGTTATCAACAGCACTTTGGGCTGCAATACCACCACGTACATCAATAAGGCTTCCTGCATACAAGTCACGACCTAAACGTACCTGACCTTTAGTTGCTTCGACCGTAATGGTCGACGCGCCATTGCCATACTCACGAGTTGTACCAAGATACAAACCACGGCTATCATAATGATCAACTACTTCACCACCAGAAACGATTAAACCAAATAATTGGGCATCATCAGCCGACTTAATCTGAATTTCACCGTCGCTATTGCTCGTCGCAATACGGGTACCACCAGGCATTTTAACCCCGATGCCGTCGCCATCACGGCCCGCGCCACCTTCCAGCTGAATTAATTGATTAGCACGAATGGTTGCGCCAATTTCAACTGAACCGCCTGACTCGGTGCGTGCCTGACCGCCTAGATACAACTGGCCAGAGGCTGTTAAACTAACCTGTGAATCTTCATCGAACCATTCGATAGTCGAGCCTTCACCGGTAAATACGGTATGGCCACCTGAAATAACAGAACCAACTAACTCAACATGACCTTTGGCATCAACAATCACTGAACCACCAGAATTGTCTGAGGTTAAACCCGCAGCCGTCAAGCCACCAGCAGAGGTTACTTTAATCGATACGTCATCGTCTGCACCAGCAACAGAGGTCGTTGTTAAGCTAACGAGTTTACTTGCGGCAATCGCGCTATTAACATAAATGCGTTGGCCAGCAGTTACAGAGACTTCGGAGTCACCATCGCCAAGCCAAGTAACACCAGTACTGCCAATAATACCACCGGCAACAACCGAGCCATTAATGATCGCGTCTTGACCGGCATGTAAAATAATACTTGAGCCCGCTGTTAAGGTATTAAGTCTTGCAGTTTCATGAACGAAAAGACTTACACCTTCAGAGTTAGCGCCACCAGCAGCACCAATCGGGGTGCCATCTAAAGCAACGCCAGCTTGCATTGTAATATTACCGGTGACTGCCGCATTACCTTCCCAATAGATCCAGCTGTCTGACTGTAAGGTCAGGTTAGCGTTAGCGCCGCGTAAATCAATATCACCTCGAACAATAATATCTTGCTCACCAGTAACAGTTATACCTTGTCCATCACCTAGCGTTATCAACGTACCGGTTAACAAGAAACCATAACCACGTTGACCTACTAATTCATGAGGTTGTTGGATCTGAATTTCATCAACAACACCATCAAAGGTTTCATCGTAGGCATAAACTAAATATTCATTGGTGCCATCGTTGATTAACCAACGATTTTCTTTTAATTCACTGGTTTGTAAATTAAGGCTGTCATTTTGATAATGTAGATCCGCGGTAAATCCGCTCATTACATGTTCTTGGAACAACGCAGTGTCTGGTGTTGCATTAAAGTAAACAGGATTTGAATACCACTCAAGTCCTAACGCATCTAATACTCTAAACTGTTGATCTGCAGTTAGATCTATAAACTGAGGTTGTTCGTCTAAGTCTGTAAGTTCAGGAAATTGAACTGCAGTCCACTGCAGTTCTGAATTGCGGTAGTCAAATGCATCAGAACCATCTTGTTGAACTAATGCATAAATGTCTTCATTGGTCGTTTCATCAAGAGTTTTAGATAGCTCACCTTGCACAAACGTTAATTTGAAATCTGCGCCTTTGCTCCACACTTGGCCGTCAAAACGTACGTAACCTAGCTTCGCTAAAATAAGATCCTGCTGCTTGATTGTTAAATCAGCCCATGCTGTTGAGGCAGCAGCCTCTGGTATTTCGCCCCAAGTAATATCAGCAACTTCATAATCGCCAGAACGACCTTCGATAAAGTCGGTGCGAATTAAGGCCTCTCCATTGTCAACATCAGCATTTGCGTTATATAAAACCTGATGTTGATACAAGGTATAATCTAAAGATTCAGCAATAAACTGACGCTGGCTAAAGCCAAGTTGTTCAAAGCTCGAAAATTCGTCCTCAGGCTCGCCAACGCCGCCCCAATTAACGAGGTCGTAATCAACTTGATTGGCAACCACAAAGCCAGTTTTGATCTGTGAACCGATAACGGCATCAGCTTTGTAGTAATTTGTGCCAGTGTATTGTTCATAACCTAGACTGGCCGCTACAACACCTTTTTGTTCAGCGTTTAGAGATTCAAAACTTGCATTTTCACTAGGCACGGTAACATCGCCCCAGAAAATATTATGATTTTGATAATCGGTAACAACACCTTGCTCAAATTCAGTAACAATACGTTTTTCAGGATCTGAAGCACCGAGGTTAGTAAAGTAATAACCAGTTATGGTTGAACCAAAGCCTAATGCATTTGCCACGACTTCTTTTTGCGCAGTAGTCAGATTTTCAAAACTACTGTCACTATCAGGCGTCGCTAAAATACCCCAATCTAATTCGTTGATATCGTATTCAGGGAAGTAAGATAGATATTTAGCTGCATCTATTTTTTGATTGATCGTCAATTGGGATAATGTCGCGTCAGCTGCAGGAGCGCCATCGTCTCCCCAAACAGCGCCAGCATCGAAGTAATAAGCACCAAATGTAGAACGGTTATCATCCGCTTCACCAGTTGCTACGATACGCTGGAATTCAAATGATGGTTCAATGCTATACCCTAATGATTTAGCAACAGCTTCCTTTTGAGCCTGCGTTAAGCTAGCAAAGTTTGCATTATCACTCGGCGCTGACACACCGTATTCAGCCCAATCAATTTGCTGATTACTATAATCAGCCGAGTCACCTTCAATCAAAGTAGACTTTAATGTTCCGGTCACATCATTAAAGAAGTACGTTCCATTAAGCTCTTGATAACCGAGTGTTTGTGCATAAGCTGTCTGTTGTGCTTGTGCTACAGTACCAATTGAAATGTCATCAAAAGATTGATTCGTGCTTGGGTTATAGAACAAACCGTCTTGATAGAAAGTGTAACCTAGCGTAGTGGCAACTTGCAGTTTAGCCTCATCTGACAGCGCGCTAAATGGTGTAAAATTGGCAATCGAAGTAACGCTTGCACCATTTTCCAGTGTCAAACCTTCACCGGCCAGTACTGCCGCTAATTCAGCTGAAATAGTACCTGCTTTTAGGGCATTAATGATCAAGTCATTAGCGTTATCATCTGAAGCCAGGGTCTTACCAGGGATAGTATCGAAGTAAGCGGCGTAATCATTAAATGTTTCGCCATAATTTAAATTCATTTCACCAGCAGTTACCATGAAACCACCTAGGCGTAATTCACCTGCGGTGTCGATATTTAGCTCGGTGTTAGTACCTGAAATAACCCAGTTTTCATTTTCTTCACGCGCACCAACAACAATTGATGCACCAGAATCAAGGTGTAAATAATTATCTGAACGCAAGGTCATCGACGCATTATTGCCTTGCGCTGTTAATGCAGCGCCTTCTAGCAAGATCATGCCAGTGCCAGCGTCCACATTTATACTGGCGCCAGCGCCTTCAACGAACATTGCTGTTGCACTGATAATAGACGCAGATGTATTCATCACAATGCGACCATTATCAGCAGAGGTCATTACTACACTGCCTTTATCTGCAGTAATTGAGTTAGCTTCTTTACCATAAGTAACCAAGGCATCTTGACCGGTCGAACCTTCAACGTCTATTTGAACTAGGTCTTGTCCTTTAATCCAACCCGTAATAACCAACTGTTCCGCTAGATTAATATAAGTTTCTTGAGCTGACACACCTGAGTCAGGAGAGCCCATTGGATCATGAATGTTGGTGCGTAGCACTTCCATTAAACGCGCATTAAACGTTAACGACTCAGTTGACTGAACATCACCAACAATATTAATACGATCGGCATAAAGCGCTGCGTCATCATTAAAACGGGCGCTGAAATCGAAGCTGCCAACGGTAGCATCTTCGACATCACCAATGTACATCACAACACCAGCCGCCTGATGACCAATTTCAACTAAGTTAAAGCCGCTGCTCAGGGCTGCTAAGTCGCCCATCCCTAATTCCATTGCTCCGGTATTACCGCTGACAGAGAAATCACGGCCATAAGTTGACTGACCAGCACCACCAATATTGTAGTTTTGAGATGCGTCTTGAGCTCTTAACAATAAGTTGCCGCTACCACGGACAGCATTTGCACCAGACCGGAAATCGACATCATCAGCAATTAAGCGAATATCACCACCATTAACGGCTGCAATGACACCACTGGCTAAGTCAAGTAATGCCTCTCGGCCAGCAAGCTCGATGTCAATCTGACCACCATTGGCTGCATAAATACCACCTTTAGCACCTCGTTCACCGTCTTGAATAATCAGACTATCAGTTTCACGAATCACAACATCGGCGTTAGCACCCGCACCGGTATTAACTAAAGTAAAGCGCTCAAGTGTGGTATTTAACACGCCGTTAATACCAACTGATTGAATATTAAAATATCCCGTTGGTGCAGTTAGCTCAGCGTTAGTAACATCTAAAAGGCCACTTGCAGTCAATTTAAGACCTGTTGCCCCCCACGAGTAACCAGCATCAGAACGCATAATCGTAGAGTTTGAGATATCTGTTACTTCGATTGAATCAATGTCATTATTGAAACTAATTTGACGATCACGATAAAGGAAAGCAGAATCTTTTAACTGTAAGACATCTGTAGAATTAATTGCATCTAAAACAATACGGTCATAACCCGAGCCCCCAGTTATATCGAGTAAACCACCGAGATCGGCTGTAATTAAGTTATCACCACCTGTCAGTGTTAGCTCAGTTTTAACAGAACCTTCGACCCGAATAGTATCGTTACCTGAACCGGCAATAATGGTGTTTTTACCCGAGCCCATATTGATGCTTGATGAACCAGTACCACCACGGTATTCGTCATTGCCTGCTCCGCCAAGGTAAGTCAGACCACTAACGTCACCACTAACAAAAGTATCGTTACCAGCACCACCAGTTATGGTAGAACCTGAGGCGCCACCTAAAATGATGAAGGTATCGTTACCTTCGCCACCATCAAAATCAAGTAACGCATCGACGCCCTGACCAACAAAAATTGAGTCATTGCCCTTGCCGCCGACAGCGACAATTTTACGTACTCCGGTATGTATAACCTCGACGCCTAAGGCGTTAACTTTTACTTCACCTGAACGGTAAGTGATAAGACCCGAATTTTCATCCGCATCATACAGCGACTCGATGCGGTAAGACTCATGGTAAAGATCGCCATATAATTTACCACCAGAATCACCATAACGGGCAGCTTCATCTCCCATATGCAAATAAAGCACATCATTAATTTGGTTGGTAATTACCGGAGGTTGTCCCCAGCTCCATGAATAACCAGCAGAAATACTAATGCCAGCGACGGTTACCTTAGCAGCTAAAGATGCACTGGCAGCCGTTAATTCAATTTCGCCACTAAAGCCAGCTAGCGTAGTATTAATTTCAAACAAGCCCATATCAAGGCTAACATCTAGTGAGCCATAGACGCTGGCTGCAAATAACTTATCGCTAAATGTCATCGACATTCCGGCTTTAAGCTCGATCACGCCCATATCAATATTTAAATCAACTGAGCCCTTGATTTCGAATTCACCGTTAGAGCGTAAATAACCACTAACATCAACATTTAACACACCAAAGAAATCTAAACCAGCGCGATCAACACGGATTTCAAAGACATCATCAACGATGCTCATGCCACCCTTGAAGTCGATATCAAACGCTAAGATTTTAATCGCGCCATCAAGCTCAAGGTTAAAGATTGTATCTGCCTTGATGACATCGCCGTGAAGCGTGGTGTAATCATCTGAGCCAGTATTAATTTCTAGTATCGCCGCAGCATTAATGCCGATTGCTGCAATACCTAGTTCAACATTAGTTGCTGCACGTAAAGCAAAGCGATCTTGGGTAATCGCTGCTGCCCCTTCAAATTCAAGTTCACCAAAGGCACCTAAGTCAAGCGTCATATCTAAAGCCGCTTCAATACCAGTAGAGTCGACCAACAGGTCAACTCGTCCTGTTAAGATAACTGCATCGGCGATATTGATTTCGCCAGCGCCTGAAATACGTAACGTTGTCGCTTCTATTTCGACATTTTCATATTCGCCAGGAACCACATTGCCATCAGAGTCTAACTTAAGTGCTCTGACTGATTGTGCGGTCGATGTGGTATTAATTTGCAACATTGCAAACGCGCTAATTTCAAAAATACCGGCGCCGTCAATAATGGTCGAGCCGCCAGGTGCGCCCACTTGCAGTCCGCCGTATAACCCAGCGTTTGCGCCAGTTGCAAAACCTAAAGTACCAGCAACAGATACAGGCTCAAGCAATATGTGATCTAGCGTCATATTAACGCTTAGTTCGGTACGTTCAGTGCTTAATAGGATAGAGAAACCGCCATCCATTTTTAAAGCACCACCTAATAAATTAAGATCGCCTTGGCCTTCGAGTGATAAGTAAAAATCTTGAGCAGCTGATTTACCCGGCGGAACATTTGAGATGGTAATGGTTTCAGAACCGATTCGCGCTTGGAATTCTTCTGGCACCTCATAAATGATATTTTCGCCAGTTGCATTGAGGATCAGTTCCATATGATCAACATTTAATTGCGCCACATCTCCAAATCCAATACTGGCGTTTTCTAGTAAGGCACGAGTTGCTACACCGTCACTGTTTGCAACAAGAAGAACCTGTGCTTTTTCAACATCTAAGCCAAAGCCATCAGGGCCAATCTTAGCTGATGCATCAATAAATAAGTTAAATTCTTCATCGGTGATCTTAAGTTCAAATACACCATCAAGCTGCAGTAAATCGAATGCATTGAACTCTGCTTCGCCTTGCACACGTAAAATACGTTCGTTAAAGTCAAGAATAATTGGTTTGGCATCGTCCCCCGTCTCAATTAAATAACCGGTATTAATTGGACCGTCTTCGGTTAACTGATAAGTCGATTTAGAAAAATCGACCACAGCACCATCGCCACTAATTGTTTGGTTAAGGTCAAGCATCGCTTCGCTCAACTCTGCGGTTACCCCGTCGATACCCACTAATCCGGCTTTAGCTAAATCGACTTCAGCTGCAAAATAAGCAGCAGGATCTAGAGGATTGATGTCGAGCATAAATACCGCGCCAACATCAAGATCTTCGACTGCGAATCCAAATGCGTCGCTGTTTGTAACACTTCCGTCAATCCGATCAGTTGACGGATTCTCTTGCCAATAACCACCTACCCCAACAAAACCGTAAACGTCGGTCATGCCTAAAGATAATGAAGTCACTGTACGTGTGTCGCCGTTGGTTAGCGTAACGGTTTCAGTACCACGTTTAGTAAAGGCCATAGAACCGGCAACTTGCATAACACCCGCTAGATCGCCCTGGAAATACTCGACTTTAGCTTGAATTATTTCATCACCAAAATCCAAGTACACTGGATTATCGTCATCGCCAGTATCAATTCTTAAACCTTGCTCATCCCAATTACCAGTAATTGGATTAGTATTAAGCACATTTTTAAAATCGATATGTGGCATTGGCAAGAATAAAGCCATTTCAGGTGTAATAAACTGACTTGAGCTGGTATTGATATTAATTTCAACGCCTTCAACTCGCGCCTCTAAAATAGCATCCATACCAATCAGTTCAGCTGAATCAACCGTTGCTTTAGCTGCAAAATAGGTTGGCATCGCGGCTTTTATTTCATTCGGTATTTTAAGACCGGCAATACCATTTGGCTGCATAACAGCGAGACCAAAATTAGTATTACCTAATTTAAGGCCGATACCATTATCAGAACCACCAACACCGGCGAAACCAGTTAGATTAGCGCCACCGATGGTCATGACTTCGACATCATGAATGATAGTCTCAGGTAAACCAAATTCACTCAATAAACCAGTATCTGCCGCGACTAACTCATACGTTGTCCCTTTAGATATCGCTAATGAACCATCAAGCTCTAAGCAGCCTGCCATATTTAAATGCGCATTTTCAATCCGGGCTGCAATCTCAAGTTTGTCATCAAACTCCAGTGCAATAGAGTCTCCACTTAACGTGGTTAAGACTAAACCATCTTCGCCATAAGATTTGATGTAATCGACGTTTGGTGTTGAAAGATCATAAGGAGCATTGGTTGCAGCGCCAAAATTTGATGCCACGGTGACATTTAATAGAGTCGCTTCTAGAACGTCCTCCATTCCGATAAATCCAGCTTGTTCGATATCTAATTTTAAAGTGCCCAAGGTGTAATCTTGATTACTGAACAGTGCTAAGCCAAAATTTACATTACTTGCAAATACGCCAACAGCATCTGTTTCACCAGTGCCAAAATACGGGGTGCCCATGCCGACGAACGCATTTAAATTAGCGCCCATTAATGTAAGGTAGGTAAATTTATTCGTTTCTTTTAACAGTCCTTGTGGGCCAGTTCCTTCAATAACTAAATCATCTTTAGTACCAACCTGAAGGGAAATATCACCTGACAAGTACACAAAGTTCTCAACCGAAAGCAACGCGCCAGCAAGATCAACGCGTAACATTTGGCCGAGATCACCGTCAATATCAATGGTAATTGAGTTACTATTGCCGCCAGCACTTCCTTCCAAGCCACCAACATTACCGCCAACTCCTATCGGCACAACTAAATTCTTGGCTGAGTAATCAATGACTCGACCAAATGCATCAGCGGTATTAATTAATAGTTGAGCTTGTTGCACTTCAAGATTTACTGAAGGTACGCCGACCATTCCAGCAAAATCAGTGCTGCCTTGAACGGTTAACCATGCCTGTCCACTAAATGGGCTATAAACAAGTGCCATGGCGAAATCAATATCGTCAATCGCTACACCAACGCCATCTTCTCTGGTACCTGAACCAGCAAAAATATCTAGATCTGTATAAGCAAAAGTGAAATAAGTAACATCTTCAACCGTGCCGTCACTCAATACCAAGGTGTCAAATTCAAGGACAATTTCAAAATCATCTTTTGCTTGTAGCAAACCATGCACATCGACATCAAACTCACCAGTAAAGTTAAATATACTGCCTTTACCCGGAGATAAGTCACCTGGGTTAAAGTCTAAATCTAATGAGCCAAAGTCAATATCTGACGTATCAAGATCAATCCCAACTAAATCAACCGGTAGCTTGTAATAAGAAAGATCGAGATCAGTTGCATTTAATTTAACATCGTCTAGGCCAACAAAATCAAATGTGTCGACATGTCCCTGCATCATCGTCCACTGACGAGACGCATCATTACGGTCAACAAACATGCCTAGACCAAAATCAATGCCTTGTGCTTTAAAGCCAAATTCATCATCGGTTTTGTAACCAAATCCGACAAAGCCAACGGCGTCTTCAGCAGTAAATGTCATCGCATTAACAGAAGTCGTTATGCCAGTGTCTAATGTAATATCTTGGATTGATTTTTCGAAGGAGAAATCACCTTCGACAGCCATAACACCAAGTAAATTAACGTTTAGTTCGCCAGCTACTTTAATCGTTTCGCCGCGCATATCAAAAGTGATATTAGTGTCAGAACTAGAACCTACATCAAGACCGCCGACTTTCACGCCAAGCCCGCTCGACAGAGTCAGAGGCGCAACAGAGTAATCTATTGAACGGCCATTATCAGAAGCAGTATTAATCACGACTTCCATTTCATTGGCAGATACTTCCAAAATATCAACGCCAACAAACTCTACGCTCGATGTGGTGGCTTTTGCGCTAATCCAATATTGACTAGGATCAGCCATTGCAATTGCAATACCCAAGCCAAATGAAGCATCCTCTATTTCAAAACCGACACCATTTGCACCAGCAAAGAAGTCTAAGCCTTCTTCGGCAAACGTCATCAGCGCAACGGTAGCCTGCGAGCCATCATCTAAAGTGACATTAAAAAATTCTTGAGATAGGTCAACATGATAAGTTAAATCAATAAAATCGAAAGCGGATAAGGTAAGATCACCTTCGATGCCAAACTTCAACTGTTCGCCATAACGTAAATCAAAATCAGCATCAGTAATTGACGCGGTAAAATCAGTTCCTAACGTGAAAGACATATCGAAATCCACCGCACTAGCGACTAAATCGCCACCGTCAGTAAAGAACTCAATATCACCACTAATTTCTACCACATCAAAAATATTAGCCTGAAGGTTTTCCACGTCAAAGCTAACATCAACGTCACCGACAGTACCTGACACGCCGTGCTCAAAAGTATAACTAACGCCAGCTAAGTTTAACTCTCGTCCAGCAGCGACTGTAATCGCGCCATAGCTATACTGCAACATGGCAGAATCAGCAGTAACGTCCGCTAAATGTTCTATTTCAGCAGAAAATTTGCCATTTTTAGTTTCAAGCGCATAGCCGCCGTCGCCCCAGATAACTGCAATTTCAGCGTCTTCTAAGCGAACATTAGCGGCGCCAACATCAATGCCAGCGGTAACGTCATTACCTACCGCATATAACTCTTGACCAACTTTAGCAAAACCAAAATCGCCTTGCAGTACGACATTATTCGCTAAGTTAACGTTAAAACCATACACTGAAAACGCAACTGTATCTGCTGCTATATCTTGACTAAATTCATAATTAACATCACCAACACTTAACGTGCGACCTTTAGCAATGTTAGTGGAAATATTGGTAAACTGCACGGCTACCGAATCAAACGGTAATAACTCAAATCCATCAATCTCGGCTGATAATTCGCCTTGCGTCAACTCGAACGCCATCTCATTACCGTCAATCAACAGACCAAAGTTAGCATTACTTAAAGCCAGCTCATTCGAGTCTCCAGCACTTAACGAAGCGCTTACATTATTGCCAACAGCTATCATAGCGTCGTCGACTTTCTTAAAGCCTAAGTCACCGCTTAACGTAACAAAGTCAGCCACATTGGCATTAAAACCTTCTACTGCAAATGCCACAGTATTAGCAGCAATCGCCTCTTCGAAGGTGTATTCCACGCTGCCGATTGCTATTTTTCGGCCAGCTGCAATGGTTGTATTCGCCGAGCTGTATTGTACAAAAACACTTTTTGCACTAATCGCTGCTAACGAAGCAACACTGGCAGAAAAAGAACCTTCAGAAAGTTCGAAAGCGGTTTCATTACCGCTCATGAATAAACCGAAGCTTGCATTCATTAAGCTTACTTGAGCCAATGACCCTGCATCGAGGATCGCTGATACATCATTACCGATAGCAACAATATCTTGGCCTGATTTTTTAAAGCCGATATCACCGTCTAAGCTGACAAAGTTTGAGACATTGGCATGGAAGCCTTTCACGGCAAAAGCAACTGTATTTACAGCTATCGCTTGGCCAAAGGTATATTGTACTGAGCCAACATCAATTGTGGTATTAGTCGCAACAGAGCCTGTTGCGTTGCTGTATTGTACTATAACTTCTTGCGCTGAAATCTCGTCCATTCCAGCGATGCTTGCAGTAAATGAACCTTGACTCAATTCAAATACAGTACTTCCCGCATCTGTAATTAGACCAAAAGATGCATCTTTTATACGTACATAATTATCTTCACCAGCTTGTAATTTAGCATCAACATTGTCGCCCACGGCAACAATTTCAGTGCCAACTTTCTTAAAGCCAAAATCACCTTCTAAACTAACAAAGTCAGCAACGCTGCTACTAAATCCTTTAACAGCAAAGGCAACGGTATTAACAGCTATCGCCTGATTAAATGTGTATTGTATTGAGCCAACACCAATAGTGGTATTGGCAGCGACTAGGCCTGTTGCATTAGTGTATTGCACCATGACTTCTTGTGCTGAAATTGCTTCCATTCCAGCGATACTTGCCGCAAAAGAGCCTTCACTTAGCTCAAATACCGTATCACCAGCACCAGTAATCAAACCAAATGAAGCATCATTTAGATACACATAGTTGTCTGCATTAGCTTGCAATTTAGCATCGACATTATTGCCGACGGCAACAATAGCAGTACCTACTTTCTTAAAGCCTAAATCACCTTCTAAGCTAACAAAATCAGAAATATTAGCGCTAAAGCCTTTAACCCCGAAACCAACAGTATTGGCTTCAATTTCCGTTTCAAATGTATATTCTAAATCAAAAATGCTAAAACTAGTGTCTTGAGCAATTATCGTTGTTGCATTGGTATACTGCACCACAACTTCAGCGGCGCTGACACCTGATAAACCTTCGATGCCAGCGGCAAAACTACCATTTTTCAATTCAAACGCGACTTGATTGTCAGTATCAACCAGCAAACCAAAATCAGCGTCATCGAGGCGAACATAAGCTGAGTCTACTTCTAAGTAGGCATCAATATCATCGCCTAAAATCTGTAATTGTTCTGTTTCACCCTGAGAGGCTTTGCTAAAGGCAAAGGTACCTGATAAGCCAACAAACTCAGCAACGTCAAGTTCAACGTCCCCTGCGGCATAAATAATTTCACCGAGTTGGCCATCGATATTTAATTCAAATTCAACACCTGAAACAATTTCAGCGGTTAGTGCATTAGCATCAGAGAAATCAAGTACGCTACCATCTAAATCACTGGCTTGGTTTACCATAACCTGCATGTCACTGCCTGCTAATGTAAAGCCATCAATACCATCTAAACTCAGTGAACCGGCATTGGCCTGTAGTGCAGTCCAATTCCGCTTATCAACTAACTCATTATCGGTACGTTCAGAGAACAGACCCAAAACAAAGTCAGTTTGTTCTAATTGCAAGCCAACCTGATCTTCGGTTCCGCCTTTGACACCAGCAAAAGCATTAACCCCACCACCAGCAATAATAAGCTGGTCGACTGAAATATCGGTGCCGGCGCTGTCGGTCACTTCACCGATTGACTTATCAAGGTAAAACGCACCATCAACCTGTAAAAAACCAAAGACATCTAGTGTCATTTGTGCGCTAATTCGAGTTAACTCACCTTCAGAGCCATCTAGGTTTAAGGTAAATTCACTTTCAATTCCAGTCGCGACATTTAATTCTGTTACGGCAAAATCAACCACTAAATTAGGATTAACATCACCCACTAAATCGGCCTGTTCAACGACCTCACCCACTTGTTCAATTCTTAGTTCTGTATTGGCCTCTGGTACAGTGGCAGTAACAGATAACATCGACAAGTCATGACCAGACAAGCTGCCTTTGAAAGTAATATTGAAAATGCCATCAGCTTTGCCGATAACTTGAACATCGGCATTTTCAATTGACGTTAACGACGTCAGTAGCGCTGCTTTAATATCACTTGAGCCCGCAGAAAAATCAATCGCTGCTGTAGTATAGATTTGGCCTAAATAATCAAGACTTAAAGTGTAAGTTCCAGTCGCTTGTGTTTGCACAGATAATTGCTGGGTTTCACTAATGGCTGGAGATGTGACAGTCGTTGCAACATCACGGGTCAAACCTTCTTGCACACGTTCAAGTGCAACTTGACCTGTAATCGCTGAAATATCACTGTTCAATTGAGTGATGTTTTTACCACTTAATTGACCAATGAAACCGATATTCCATTTGCCATTTGAGACCGTTACATTAAATGTTGCTGTGCTAAAATCTGTTGTAACCGCAGTCAATAAGGCTGATTCAATTTGAGCCGCAGTTGCGCCAAATTGAAGAGTTTGCGTTGTGTATGACTTACCATCAATATCAAATGATAACGTCAAGTCAGCGTTAGCATTAGTATCTAATTGCAACTCTTGCACTTCAGAAACTGATTCAACAATTTCTGTTTTGCTCGCACTAGAACCTTCTTGAACTGTAAAAATAACCACAGTCACGCTGTTTGCTGAAGCCACTTCAATTTTAGGCACATCTTGGTATGCCATCTGTCCGATAAAGCGAACAAAGTAACTTGGACTCGCCGATGTCGATGACTGATCAAAGCTAACTTTAACTTTGTTTTTTCCTAATGCTTTATTTAACGCTTTTTGTAATGTGGTGACATTTTGGGTTGGGCTATTAGCCGAAAAATCAATTTTTGCAGTGGTTATCTCACCAATTTTTAAACTGTAGTTTGTAAATGATTTAGTCGCATTAGAAAAGTCAATTCGTTGCTTTTCACTCGTATTAACACCGGTGCTATCATAACCAGTAACTTTTATTTCACCATCGTTAAGCGTTACAGAGCTTACAGTAGGACTTGGCAATGTTAACGACACGGATAAATCATTTACTGCTTTACCCGCAAGCGAGCCAATAAATTCGATATCAAAGCCCAACGCACGGCTGCCACTAACACTTACATTTCCTAAACCAACCGCTGAAAACCCTTCATAAGCCGAGACAATAGCCGACTTCATTTGAGTGTCCGTCATCGCTGACGTAATGCTAATTTCTGAACTTTGCTGACCAGAACGGATAGTTAACACACCATCGCTGACGTCCATATTTAAATGGTATTGAGCATTTTGCTCGACAATATCCAAGCTGACATTGTCGTAAGCAGCTTGTCCTTTTGTTACTTCGGTTAATTGCGTTGTTACATCTGGCGTACGGGCACTGACACTAATACCAGAGAAGTCTTGCCCTGACAATTCGCCGTTAAATGTAAAGGTAAAGCCTGTCGCTAACGAGCCGCTAATCGCAACATTACCTTCAGCATTAGCTACACCGGAGTCGGTCAATAAGGTTTCTAGTTTGCTTTTTATTTCATTACGCACATTGGCATTACTGCGAGACAGTGCCACAGCAACAACAGCTTGCTGTCCCATATAATCAAATACGAGTTCGCCAGATGTTAAATCTGTTTTTAATGCTAAAACGGTATCAAGTATCAAATCAACTTGCGGTACTGACTCGCCAGATGTACTCAAGTTGCGATTAATCGCCACATTAAGCTCTTGAGCTGATACGGTTAAGCCATCGACACCTATAAACGCAGCAGAAGCAACATTTGATTGTAACGTCATCCATTGACGAAGAGAGTTACTGCTATCAGTCATTAACGCAAGTGCCATATCTGCACCGGTTAAATCAAAACCAAGTGCATCATCACTACCAGCGTTTACCCCAGCAAAAGCGTTGACTTGAGATGTACCCAATGTCAATAAGTCGACTTCGACTTCACTACTGTCTGATAATGTAACGGTTGTCGTGGTTTTTTCGATAGCGAATGCGCCATTAACCACAAAGAAACCAGCAACGTTGACATCTAAATTAGCGGCTCGAACCGCGGTAAAATCAACAGTAGTGCCATAATCGATAGTACCAAAGTCACCACCAAAATCGATGACCTGCATACCCGTTCGGTTATACAATAACTGGAAGGTACCGCTTAATGTAACGTCCGTAACGCCTTCTAATGCTGCATCACCTAATGCATACAATGCATACGTTGTGGTCGTTGCATCAATTTCAAAAATAGCCATCGCTAAATCAGCGTCGGTTATCCGGGCACTTAAATCATCAGTGCCTAGATAAGCCATGACATTTTGACCAGTCATCATCATGACTCTCGTGCCACTAGGCTGAGTCAGTCTAGTAAAGCTAAAGTCACCTGCTAGGCCAACAGCACCTTCAATTTTCGCGCTAAAACCATATACATTTAACGCCATCATTGGCGATCCCACGGCACCGGCGGCCATGGTTAAAGTCTGGCTAATATCGCCAACAGTTAAGGTGCGGTTATTGTCACCACTGTAATCAATCAAACTGGTGTTGTATTGTAAACGAACAGTATCGGCCCAAACCGTATCGGTAATAAAGCCAGCACCTTCTAAGACCAAATCACCAGCAACATCAAGTGCAATAGTAGAGTCTGACTTGATCAATAATGCTAAGTCGCCATCTGTCACACCCGCTTGGAAATCACCAATGCCAAACAATGCTAAGACTTGGTCTCCAAGAATTATGATTTCATCATTAAGTTTAGAGAAACCTAAATTCCCGCTAAACTCAAAAACATCGGCTAATTGGAAATCTACCTCACCATAGACTGAAAAGCCTAACTGAGATAGATCAAAGTCAAGTGCAACTCCCTCAACTGAAACATCTGGGAATGAAAAATCAGGTAAGTTGATATCAAAGAAACTTAGTTCTAAATTAGGAATATTCAACTGAGGTAACGCAAAAATGAAATCAGCTAAGCTCAAGTTTTCCCAATCAATATCGAGATCTGGAAAAGCTGTACCTAAGTTTGGTAGGGTAACATCTGGCCAGTTTAACCCCAGCGCAGGTAAATCAAAATCAAGACTAAATCCAGTTAAGTCTAGCTTTGGCAATGCAAAGATTAAGTCAGCTAACTCAATGTTTGGCCAATCTAAGTTTAATTGTGGAAATTCAATTGCCAAGCCAGATAAAGTTACATCTGGCCAGTCTAAGTCTAACGTTGCTAAATGAGCCTGTAAATCAGGCCAGTTCATATTAGGCCAATCTGCATCTAGGCCTGGCAAATCAAAGTTGAAGTTCAAGCCGGTCAAATCAAGGCTCGGCAGTGCAAACATTAGTTCTGGCAAAGTTAAATTTGGCCAATCGACAGTTAGTTCTGGAAATGCTGCGCTAAAGTTTGGTAACGACAAACTCGGCCACGGTAGTGTTAAATCGGGGAAACTAACGTTAAGACCTGGTAAATTCAGCCCATCTAATGCAAAAATAAACTGCCCAAAATCTATATCAGGTAAGCCAGCATCTGGCCAATCAGGAAACGCTGTGTTAAAGCTTGGCCATGATAAAGACACGTCTGCAAATGTAATCGACATGCCTGGTAATTCAAGCATCTTGATTGCTAATAGCAGATCTGGCAGCTTCATATCACCCCATGAAAAATCCAAATCGGGTAAATCAAAATCAGGTAAAGCAGCACTAATAGCATCAAAATCGAAATCAGACCAAGCAACATCTGGCCATGGCAAGTCTAAAGTTGCCAAATGAGCGGTTAAGTCAGGCCAGCTCATGTCGGCCCAGTCTGCATCTAAGCCGTCAATATCAAAGTCAAACTTGAGAGCAGGTAACTGTAAACGCGGCAACGCAAACATCAGTTGCGGAAAAGACAGGTTAGCGAAATCTAAATTCAATTCTGGATAAGCGAGCGTTAAATCAGCCAAATCTAAATATGGCCATCCCAAGTCGACATCAGGAAAGCTAATATCGATATTAGGCAAACCTAATGATGGCAATACAAATCCCAGTTCAGGAAGTGATAAATTAGATAAATCTAGATTTGGTAACAATCCTGCTAAATCTAAATCAGGTAAATTTAAACTAGGAAGTCCAGGTAAGCTCAAATCAATATAAGGGAAAGCGGCTAAGTTCAGATCAATTTCAGGAAGATTTAGTGACAAATCTAAATTAGGATCTAAATCAAACAGGTTAAAATTGAACGGTAAGTTCAAAGGCAACATGCTTAAATCAGCAACTAAAGGCGTTACACCATCGGCTTCGGTTAAGGCAACAGCACCAACTGTCATCATGCCCACAGCACCAAATTGGTTATCAATATTAGTGATTAAACCGGCACCCTGTAAACCAGACAGTTTTACCATTGCGCCGCCAGGCGCACTACCAACGGTTAACGACGTTTCACCATTTAACACAGACATTAAAATAACATCTTGGGCTGGCGCGCCAGTAACGATCTCCATTGCTGTTTTAGTAAAACCAAATTGACCCGATAAATTATAGGCAACTTCGCCAACCGATAGCCCTAAATCTAAATTCGCGTTTACCGCGAAGAAATCATGAAACTTGCTGTCTGAGTAATCAAAGTATGTATTACCAAGTGTCTCTGTTACTGCCTCTCCGGTTGTATTAAAACCAACACTAACCGAACGAATTTCATTAATATCTAAACCGGGTAATGCTGAGCCATCTAACTGTTCAAGGGATAATTCACTTGCTTGCAATACGCCAGCGATACCTCTGCGGTCAATTAACAATGCGCCATGAATATCTTCAACACTCAGGGCTAAACCGGTGCTGCCGGTTCCCGCTGTTATATCCAATTCACCATTTTCAATATCAACTCTAACTTCGTCCATAACTGATGGATTAAGTGTCAAGTTAATGTCACTTAGTAGAGTTTGGCCAGCTATGTCTAATGACGCTCGACCTGACAGTCCTAAGCTACTTTCGCTGTCTGCGTTGTTAAGAGTGAAATCACCCACTGTAATTGGGTTGAGGCTTAAATTCAGTACATCTGCACTGGTGTCATGGATTGCCTGAGAAAAATCAAACTCTAAATCTGTAGCCTGAAAACTAACACTATCTAGTAAACCACTGCTAGCCGATGCTGCCTGACCTTTGGCAAAAAACCAACTACGATCATCACCGAGATCATTAGTCGTTAAATAACTTAAGCCAAGATTGAAATCTGATAACTCAAGAGTAAAGACGTCATCAATCTCAAATGTAGCGCTAGCATCTGTTACATTTAAGCTCCAAAGGGATAAATCTGTAGGTATACCTTGAGGGTCTAGCAGAGAATAATTTACGTCGTAGCTGACTGAGATGTTGCCGTTTATTTCAAAGCCTGAGAAGGCAAGATTACCGAGGAAGTCGTAAGAGGAAGTGCTATTAAAATAATCAATATTGAGCAATTCCCCATAGGTATTTTGCTGCTCGCTACCTAAAATCTCACTTAAAAAAGTAGAACCACTGTCGATTGATTTAGTAATCAATTTCAGTTCCGTTTCACTTTTTTCAACATCGAGATACAAATCTGTACCACTTATCGCTAAACCCGCAATGCTATCAAAGCTACCAGCAGAAGAACCATAAGTCATAATACTAAACTCATCCCCGACTTCAGGAATAAAGCCATTTAATAATTCAATGCTAAGCGTACCATCGAACACTAAATTATTAGCGATATTAATTTGATCATATTGGCTGCCTGCCGCCAAACCACCGAGTTCAATTATAATTTCAGAAGAATCTGTATTGGTCAAATTGTCAAAATTCTGCACACCAGGGGAATAACCTGGGCTTAATTTACCAATATTAGTTACATCAAGGTTTACAGAGCCACTTCCGCCAAGGGTATCTGCTGCACCGATAATAAAATCACCACCAGCTACATACAGATCATTCGTAATATTCGCCATATCAAACGCCGCATCATCGACTACAAAATCGGTGTCAGCTTCTGGTCTTTCATAGCCAGAAGTTTGTTGCGCAACATCATTAAACTTTTTGAAACTAGATAATGTGTATTGTTCAGAAAAAGCATCAAGTGGCGCATTAGGCTCAACTAAACGAGTGGTAGCCACCTGCATGGCCCCAAATACGGGGTCACCTGAGAGTAAAATTCTAGGCTCAAGAGCTTCGACTTTAAAAGCATTTCTAATCAACTCTGAGAGTTTAGTGCGCTTTTTGAACATGTAATGATATTCCTTGACTTACTGTACGTAATTGACGGATTTGATATCTCAGCATGAAGCAAAACAATAGCTTCCATGATGATCATAATAAGGAAGTGATTTTACACTTGATTTGACCAAAATGAAAATTTCAGTGCTCTATTTCGTTAAATAGAATTGAAATATCTAAATAAAATTATTAAAAAGAGTAAATTACGCGCAATGCCGCTGTATTAGTGGCATTGCGCCAGTGTTGGTTTGATTAATTAAATATACTGAAAGTGATAATAAGGCAAATTACAGAGAAATATTAGCTTAAAAGACACGACAATATGACAAGTTTACCTGTACAAAATACCAGCAATAATTTAAGAGCAATAAAATTATAATTTCTAGTGCCCTAGGCGGCTTAAATTAACGAGCATTTGTATAACAAACAAACGATAAGGTTTGGTTTTGACGGATCTGAACGAAAAACGTACCAAGACTGTTAAATCAAAGAGTTACAAGTTTTCCAAACTAGAGAGCTAGAGCGCGAACAAATTATTTCAAAATAAATTTTACAGAGCCTTACCCACAAACCAGATTCCACCATAAGATACTAATAACAAAGATAAATAACTTCACATCCAGCTTGCAGATATACGATAAAAACCTCTTAAATCATCAAGTTTTTGATTGTATTATGACCATCTCCATAAAAACAGATAGTTTAATCTCCCCCACTTCTTTAGGCTCAAAGCCACCTTGATATATTCCATCAAAGTAAGCTTAATACGGTAAGGATATAGAGAAAGGCTGAAGGTTAATGATAGGTTATGGACGAAATTTTCTCTATCAAAATCAGGTCGGTTATCTGCCCGATAACAACCGGGCTAAGCCATAAATAAATGCGCATAAAGCCTAACAGCTCAGCATTAGAGCTACATTTCATGTTATCATTATAATAATTTTTAGATGCTATCTTGAGTAAAAGATGCCTAGAGTATTGCTCTGAAATTGATAATAACACCTCAAGATATTGATAGTATTAACAATTCAATTGAAGTGCTATCTATACACAGCAAATAGGTATTAATTTCGTATGGTAATTCGTTATATTGATATAAAGATATAACTCATAACAAAAATCTGTTTAAGCGTCCATTTTATACACTTAAGCAATTCAAAAAGATTTAAAGGATAAGTAATGTTTACTAAACTAACCCCTATTAATAAAGCAGCACACGCTAACCACAAAGTAAAAACTGTTGATAACTTTAATTTTGCAAGTAAATTCCATATTGCATCAGTTATGGTCCACGAGTTTGTTCGTGCCGCTTCTGTATACCCAATCGTTTTTTTAGAAGACAAAAATCAGGATGAGTTTCGCCCTGTAACTCTGCTAAGTCTTGATGCTGGTGAAAACTTATTCGTTGGCGAAGACGGAAAATGGCAGGCATCTTATGTTCCTGCTATTATTCGCCGTTATCCTTTTGCATTGGCTAAAATGCCAGAGCAAGATAACTATACCGTTTGTATTGATGAAGATAGCGAGTACGTTGGTACTGAAGATGGTCAACCACTATTTAATGAGTCTGGTGAGCCTACTGAAGTTATCGAAAACGTTAAACGTTATTTAGGTGAATTGCAGCAAATGGAAGCTTTTACCAAAGAATTTTGTAATTTCCTTGCTGAAAACAATTTATTTACCCCGCTAAACATGCGTGTTCGTGCTTTAGACCAAGTTAAAAATGTAACAGGTTGTTACGTTATTAATGAAGAACGCCTAAATAACTTATCTGATAACAAATTTTTAGATATCAAAGCAAAGCGTTATTTAGCTCCTATTTATTCTCACTTAACATCGCTATCTCAAATCGAACGTTTAGCTTTATTAAAGCAAGATGTTAAGGGTACTTCTGAAGCTGAAGCTGATCAAACTGCTTAATTAGATGCGGATCGTTGATAAAGCTGTTCAATACAAATTGATATGTAACTAGTCAATCTTTATCAACGTATAGTCTTCATACTCAATGCCGATTTCTTATCAGGAATCGGCATTTTTATTTCCTAAACACATAAGTATTCGCCATATAACTCGCTGTTAAATAGCGTTAGTTCAAACATGTATATTGTATTGCAGTGAAGTTACACTACATTTTTTAACCGCCCCCGAATCAGCAAAAAAATAAAATAGCTGCCGCCAATGATTGAGACCAAAATGCCAGCCGCCAATTGCGCCGGATACAATACAACCTGACCCAGCCAATCCGAAAATTGTACTAACAGCCCGCCGACTAACGCACTCAATAATAACTGCTGTTTAACACTACGCGCGCCTAACATCGCAGCCATATGCGGTGCCAGCAAGCCGACAAATGCAATCGGGCCCATAGTCGCGGTGACAAATGCAACTAATATGGCGACCAAACAAAGCAAGAGTACAAAGGCAACCGACCCATTTAAACCTCGCGCAAAGGCCATTTCTTTGCCGGCTGAAATAAGGGTTAACCAGCGCGATAACACCATTGCCAGCACGAGCAACAGAGCGACACTGATTGCCAAAATGACTGCTTGCTGCGCGCTCACTCGGTAACTCGAACCTGCTAACCAGGCTAATATGCCATACACATCGTCATTGCCCCGTGCTAATACAAACTGTACTAACGCTTCAATTAAGGCGGTTAATGCAAGACCGGTCAAAATTAATTTCGCGGGTGAATAATCGTGTTTTTTCCCCAACAGCAAAATTACCACTAATGCGGCCATCGCCCCCATAAAAGCAACCCACGGCCCGGCCTCAAAAATCGTAATGCCCCAAAACATGCTGGCCATCACCAGTGCTAAAATGGCCCCTGCTGAAATACCGAGAATGTCAGGACTGGCTAATGGGTTATGAATTAAACGTTGTAAGATAGTACCCGCCACCGCTAATCCGGCGCCAGCCGCGAGCGATGTCAATATGCGAGGCCAACGGACCGACCAGGTGAATGCATCTGGCCAGGCGATAAACCAACTGTTTTCTTGCATCACAAACACACTGGCTAAGATAATTGACGACACGATGCTGACACAAAGAATAACAAAAACTCGCAGCTTCAAATATGGCAGGCCTTGGGGTAATCTAAACACCATTTGGTCATGAGCGGTTAAAGTACAGCGGCTAAACCATATCAGCGCTGGCGCGCCAATGACCGCGGCAGCCGTACCACTGGGAATAAAGTCGAGCGTGAACAGACTTAACCATGCGGCTAAACCATCGGTTAATACTAAAAATAGCGCCCCTAACAATAAGCTATAACACAGTTCATCACGTGCGGTACGCGCGCCCAAGAACCGCGCGACATTCGGGGTTAATAGTCCGACAAACCCTATCACTCCAACCGACGTTATCGCGCACGCGATAAGCCACACGCCCAACACTAATAGCGAGACAAATGCCGGCATAATATTTAAACCACGGGCACTTGCACCTTGCTGACCAATGCGCATCAAGGTTAACAATCGTGGGGCAAACGCAATAATAACTACACCAACAGCTATGCGCGGCAATAACCAGAGCACCCAATCCCAGCCGTTTTGGGCTAAGTCTCCTGCCCCCCAAATAAACAAGTTTTTAGCATATTGATCGTTTAATAAAATAATGGCGGTTGCTAATGCACCCAAAAACAAATTGACCGCCATACCAGCCAAAATTACCGGTAGCCCAGCAATATTCTTAATCCCGGTTATCAAGAGTACCAGCGTCATTGCCAGTAGCGCGCCAAGCAAAGCCATCAGGCTACTGTGGTCACTGTCTAAATCGGGTAAAAACACCGCGGTAACAACCAACGCCAACCAAGCCCCTGAAGAAGTACCGAAGGTTAATGGTGACAGCAAGGAGTTTTGCGATAATTGCTGCATTAAACTACCTACCAGCCCTAACACCGCCCCCACTAACAGCGCGATCACTAACCGGGGTAATACCGCATAAACAAAGTTCACCTCAAAAAACTCAACCGCTTCTTGACCACTGAGCAACGAAAATTGTTGTGCTAGGCTTAAGTTCGTTTGTAACTGTAACGATAAAAACAACGCTAACAATAATGCGAGCACTGTAATTAAATACCTCAACATCCTCTTTCCTATCCTAAAAATTTAATCTAATGACTATTTATCGACACTTGCTGGCGCTAACGCCAATAAGCTGTCGGTAATTGCTTGGGCAATATAGCCAATTGACATCGCGCCGCCGTAACTCCAACTAGGGGCAATGCTATTAACCCGTTTTGCTCTGACAAACGGCATCGATTGCCATAAGCGAGAACGCGCTAACGCCTGCTTACGCTTAAAGGGCTCGAAATATAAGGCGGTGCTATCGGCAAGCGTATGCAAATCTGACATTCGTTTTTGCACCACCCCCCACTGGGTTGAAGGTAAATCAAGTGCTGGCTCAATGCCTAACTGCTTTAACGCATACTGCGGCATTGAATTGCCCCCATACAAATAGACCGAAGTAGTACTGGCAAAACGCATGGTCATTACCTTAGGCAAGCTTCCTTGATACGCTTGTAATAACTGCTGCTTTAACTGCGCTATATTATCATTCATTGCCGTTAACTTTTGCTTGGCAACTGTTTGTTTATTAACGACCTCGGCCAAGTAACCAAAGTTTGCAATCGCCGCTTGGGCATTATCATGCGACGCGCTAAAAGTTTGGTAAAACAATACCGGGGCTATTTTTCCTAGCTGACTTTTTAAATCAACCTGAGGCGATGCAATGATAATGACATCGGGTTTAAGCATGGCGATTTTTTCATAATTTGGTTCAACTCGGGTGCCGATGTCTTGCACTGAAGCTGGCACTATTGGCCGACCAACCCACTCTTTGTATCCGCTAATATCAGGCATGCCAACAGGCGTTACCCCGAGCTCTAATATCTGCTCTGCAATGTCCCAATTTAGCACCACCACTCGCTTAGCATATTGTGGTAACTGATGTTGGCCTAAACTGTCAGTTACCGTGACTTGGGCTTGGGTTGAGAATGTCGCAACGAGCAACATGATAAGATTTGGTATTAATCTATTTTTAATTAACATACAACGGCTACCTTTTCATCCCGATAGGGGTGGTCAATTAATGTAATATTGGTTCGATACAAAGCGGATAATCGCTCGGCATCAAGTAATAAATTTTTCTCGCCAGCAAAGCTCACCTTGCCTTCGCTTAATGCCACCACTCGGGTGGCAAACCGCAGGGCTAAATTAATATCATGTAAAATCACAGTCACCCCTTGTCCGGTTTGCTGGTTAAGTGATTGCAACAAAGCCAACAACTCATATTGATGGCCAACATCAAGCGCCGAGGTCGGTTCGTCTAAAATCAAGACTTGCGACTGCTGGGCTAATAACATGGCAATCCAAGCTCTTTGCCGCTCACCGCCCGACAGGTTATCGGCAATTTGGTCACAAAATTGTGAAGTATCCGTTTGCTGCATCGCGGTTGCAATAATGTCGGTGTCTTGTTGGTTATACCGGCCAAACGTACCGCGCCAAGCAAAACGCCCTAATCGGACTAATTCCTGCACCGTTAAACCGGCAACATCAGGCAAACGTTGCGGTAAAAATGCAATATTTTTTGCCAGTAATTTAGTCGAAAACTTAGCCATAGGCTGACCACAGAAATGAACATTTCCCTTATCTGGGGTTAACTGCCCCGCCAAAACCTGAGCGAGGGTCGATTTTCCTGAACCATTGTGGCCAAGGATCACCGTAAAGGCATTTGAATCTATTGTTAGCTCGTTAATAGATAAAATGTCACGGCCCTGGCGATTGACAACAATGTCATTTAAGTCAAACATTTAGTTCCTAGTTGATAAGCGTTTTAGCGCGAGGCGATTTCAACTTAGGGCAATTACTGCATAAGTCCCCGTCGGCGCGACGATAATGCATGCAGCAGCTGATCCGTTTCACAGCCCAGCGACCATCGGCGTTAGTCGGTTGATATAATGCGCTTAAGTGTTTGTCCGATAAGCCTAACGCCACCATCCAAGCTTGTGCTTGTTGATAAACGTTAAGATCAAGACGTAAGGCCTGGAATGAAATTAGGTTAACCAGTAAGGTATCGGCCAATAAATGCGCCACAAATCCGGGTCGGATACGGTATTGCAGGTCAAATTGCGCTCGTAAATCGTTAAATAACAATTGCAATTGCTGGCCGCTATAAGTGACTAACTGCGCGCTGTCAGCTTCCAATAAAGGCACTTCGGGCAATACATAACCTGAAATTAAACCGTTTTCACCACGAAACTGGCCAACAGCGCTTAACTTAGGCATGGTTTGCGTGGCATATACCCCAACAAAGGCTAAATATAGCGGCTGCCATATTAGCATGGTCCAAGTACGGGTTAACCAATACGACGACCCCGCCTCGGGGTGCTGCTGTTGCCAGTATTGATACAATGATTGAATTGCAACTTGGCTGTCTTGTTGTGGTTTAAAGTGAGATGTTTCAGGCGTGCCAATTCTGCCATCAAGTAAAGGCGTGATCGAGATTGCGGTTTGAAAAAACTGGCTATATTTATCTAATGACATAATCTAATTTCAAGGTGTTACAAAACTCTTATTCAGAACTCAGGTTACATAAAAAGACCAAGCACTCGGCTTGGTCTTTTTAAGGGATAAAAGTTAAAAATTAACGGTTAAATTGGCGGTGATATTACGCTCGGCACCAAACCAACAATTGGTCGTGTCATAACAAGAGTAATACTCTTTACCCAATAAGTTACTTGCTGCAACTGAAATACGTGAGCCATCGAGACTGTGACTCAAATAAGACAGGTCATAAGCAACTGACATGTCCAGTAAGGTATATCCAGATACCTGATCGCTATTAAGCGAATCTAACTGGGTTTTACCTACATAACGAACACCAGCGCCGATAGTCGTTCCTGCTGCAAGGCCGCTATCAATATAATAATTTAACCAAGCACTGGCGCTCTGTTTAGGCACCCAAACCGGTGTTTTCCCTTGCAAACCGCTGTTGTCTTTGGTTATTTCCATATCCATATAGGTGTAACTAGCCGCCAAATCAAGGTTAGCCGTTAACATGATATTGGCTTCTAGCTCGAGACCTTTAGAAACAGTTTCGCCTGTTTGAATTTTATCGTAAGCGGTGCCAGTAGGATCTCTAGTCACGTCATTTTGCTTGGTAATATCAAACAACGAAACAACCAAAGTTTTAGCCATGTCAGCCGACTCATATTTCAAGCCCACTTCCCACTGTTCACCCGTTGATGGCACAAAATTATTGCCTAGCCTGTCTTGACCAGCAACAGGCTCAAAGCTTTGGGCGTAACTGATATAAGGCGCTAAGCCGTTATCAAAGTTATATAAACCACCCAGACGCCAAGCAAAATTGTCTTGCTTGATTGATTCGGTATCATCGACAATGCCAGAGGCATGATCGGTACTTGTAAGTTGATACTCATCGTAACGGCCACCAGCAATGACCACCCAATTGCCCACTTGTAACTGATCTTGCACATAAAGGCCGACTTGACGACTTTCTAAATCAAAATCAAGGTTATAGTTAAAGCTAAGTGCGCTGCGATCTATTTTCTGATGATTAGGCGCAAAAATATCGATGGTCGCAATTGAAGTCGCCGCCTGATAAATATAGGTATCTTTATAGATAATATGTGAATCAAGCTTTTGGTAATCAAGACCTAACAAAACGTTATGCTCAACAGCGCCGGTCTTAAAATGACCAGAGAGTTGATTGTCTATCACAAAGCTCTTTGACGTTTCATCGGTCAGGTAAGCATTACGCCCTAAGGTCCGCATGTCGGCATACAATAATGTACTGTAGGTATTTTCTTGATAAGCCTGCCCGTCCATATAACGTGCATTGATTAACAAACTCCAATCGGCATTAAACTCATGATTGATTTTAGCCCCCAGCATTAACACTTCGCGCTCGTAGGTATTCCAGTTTTCATCACCAGTAAACGTACTTGGATCTAGCTTGCCGTTGGCATTAGGTAATACACTGCCCGCTGCTGGTGCTGTGTTATAAATGCCAGCCGATGGGTCGTTTTGATAATACAGATTAAAGTTCACTAACGTTTGATCTGACATTTGCCAGTCGAGCGACGGTGCAAAAACATAACGTTCTTCTTCTGATGTAACCGCTTGACCTTCTTTGTGACTGCCCATTGCCACAACACGGTAAGATAAATTACTGTCAGAAATTTGCCCGGTTGAGTCTACAGACAACTCTTTGCGCTTAAAATTACCAGTACTAATCGTGACATTGGTGCTCTGTTCTTGCTGCGGCGATTTAGCAATAAGGTTAACCATGCCGCCCGGAGGGATGTTGCCATACAATACCGAGGTCGGCCCTTTAAACACCTCAACCTGCTCTAACGCTATTGAGTCAATTTGTGGCTGCAAATTCCAGCCATTGAACATTAACGGTAAACCATCATAAAAATTCTGATAGTTAATAAATCCGCGAATATTAAATAAGTCTAACCGCGATACCGCACCACCGCGCAGCTCAGTATTAACGGCTGGCACATAACGTAATGCTTGCGCTACTGATTTTACCCCACGTAAATCGAGCGTTGCCCGGTCGATATCAGAAATAGCTTGCGGGGTATCGCTCGGCGCTAGCGCCGTTTTTGTTGCGGTATGACGGTAAGTCTTGCCAAAAACAGTCACTTGTTCGACAGTGCTATCAAGAACAGCATCAACAGCACTAGCCTCGTCTGCTATCGCAGAATTAGATAAAGCGCACAAAACGGCAAATGCCACAGGGGATAATAAACGAGCCGGTTGGTATAACATTAGATCTCCAAATATCAACAACAGATGATAACAATTATCGTTCGCATCATATACAAAGATTTAGAGAAAAAATTAACAATTTGGTGCAAAGTTCAAATAATTACAATTTTTTAAGCAATCGCTTTAATCGGTAACCAATACTCCATCTGAGACTCGGGATCTTGCGAATTATAGTTTGCAGGGTATATTTCTAGTTCATAACCATCAATACCACAGTAATTAGACTGAGGTAACCAACACGACAGCAACCAAATAAGCACTTTGTCTAGTTGATTAATCGGACCAACAACCGGAATAACAGCGTATTCTTGCGCAGGTACCGTTAACTTTTTCAAGTTTGATGAAGCTAAATCAGCGGTACTGCCGGCCCAATAAGGGATCGCATCGACATTGTCATTTGCACTTCCCACGCCAATAACTCCCACCAGTTCAGTGTCAGCATTTACTGCTGTTAGATTCAGTGCCGGTACTGGTTCAAGGTTGACGGCCTGGTGAAATTGCGACCAAATCATCGGTACTTCATGTTGATAATTGGGTTGCTGAGAAAAAATACCTGAGATTAAGCCTGAAACACAATCTACGGTGAATTGGGAGCGGCTTTCAATGCGAATTTGTAATAAGCGTGCTTCTAAATTAAAGCTCTCGACAATACTTGAGCACAGTGTCAGTGGGGTGCGTAAGCCAAGGCGTTGACCGCGCTTTCGATATGCCACAGGTGAACATGCGAACATATTTTTGAACGCTCGACTGAAACTAACCTCAGAGCTAAAGCCAAGGTCTAATCCAATATCGAGCACTTTATTACGCGAGCCCAATAATTTCTCGGCGGCTAAACTCAGTTTTAATTCACGCACATATTGCGCCAGATTCAAACCAGTTTCATGGTGAAATACCCGTTGTAATTGCCAGCGTGACCAACAACTATTCTCTGCTAACTGCTCAACTGACAGTGGCTGGTCGATATTTTCATTAATAAAATCGACTAATTTTCCGATGCGCGTAAAACGATTTTCTTGTTTTTGTGTATGTTGCATCGTGCCTACAATACCTTTACTTTGGCCGCTCCTACAGCAAGAACGTCGTCTAGCTAGCATTATAAGAATAATTCTCATTTATGCAATCAAATGGATAACGCCATTTTGTTATTCACCGATGACGTTAAATCGCTTGCCTGCGATCAATGCACTCCTAATAAGGTTAATTAACCTTGCTCGGGTTGATTGATTACCTGCAACGTAAAATTTGGCAACAGTATTCAAGACAACCCAGTATTATTAAGAATATAGCCATGCGATTAAATCGACTATACATGCCAGTTGCGTTTAAGCGCACTTGACACTACTTTTAATACAGCAGGTATTACTAACAAACTATTAAACATCGAGTAAAAATTTCGTTGAACGCATGACGTTTTAGTTATGCAGCACATAAAAAATGGATTTCATTATGGCTAATCTCATTAAACAGCAATACCCACGCATTACTAAACTACGTGCTATCACCACCGGTACTCATCAAAGTCTGGACGACAAGGTGATGTCGTACCAACCTTTCGAGAGTAACGAAAACTATATTAAATTCTTAAAATTTCAGCATCAATTTATGAATAAAGTGGCTCCGCTTTATCAAAGCCAACAATTAACCAAGGTATTTTACAATTTACAATCTCGCTGTCGCTTGAATTATCTTAAACTAGATTTAGCCGACTTTAACCAATCAGTTACTGCGGTTAATGATAACGAGATGAATACACTTTCATTGCCCGCCGCGATCGGTTGGTTATACGTTATTGAAGGGTCAAAATTAGGCGCTGCAATTTTAGCAAAAGAAGTTGGCAAGCTTAATTTAACCGGTGAGTATGGCGCGCGATTTTTAGCAGGCCCTGGCAATGGTCGAGGCAGCGCGTGGCGTGAATTTATGCAGTCAGTTGAATCAATTGAGCTATCAGACCAAGAAGAACAAATGATGCTTGATGGTGCGCTAAACGCCTTTATGTATGTGCACTCATGTGTTGACAATGTACTAGCACGTAATTAATGCGGCCATTTATCGATTTAAAACAACAGCTCAACCACTGCAAAAAGTCTTTATATTTAGCGCTTGGAATTATTATGGTCGCATGCGGCATTATTGGCATTATGCTGCCAGTAATGCCGACCACTATTTTTTTCATTATCGCTTTGGCGTGTTTTAGTCGTTCTTCCTCACGAATGAAGCACTGGTTGCTAAATCATCCTAAGTTTGGCAGTAACTTAACCGCTTGGACTCAATACCAAATTGTACCTATAAAAGCAAAGTATTGGGCAACGGCTTCAATGGTAGCGAGTGTCGTTATAGTAGCATTAACAACCCAATCAACCCCATTAACCCTGCTGGTAGCCTATAGTATCTTGCTAGTGATTGTTTACTTACTCAGTAAACCAAGTTCGATTGAAACAGCAATAAGGACGCAACAAAAACCTGCGTTATTTACCCCATGGAAAGCAACGATCTGTTCGGTAATATTTCTCTCTTTATTATTTATTAATTGCCCATATTTAGTACAAAACATTTCATAAATACACTTCGAGTATAGCCAATTATAGAACTGGTATTAAATTATTGAGGTCTAGACGCTGAATGAGCAATGGCGAGAAAATAATTATACCAATTCCGTTAAATTAGTGGCCAATTTATTATCGAGGAAAAACGAATGAGAACAAGGCATTTATATACGTCTGTAGTCATTCTACATAGAAAATAAATAACGCGGTTATCATTTGTTTTAACCGTTAAGAATGATCAGTTAATTATCGGAATTGGTATTATTATAGGATCGATTTTTTGCCATAAAAAAAGGTAAGACGGTTAGGTCTTACCTTAATATCGACAGTAATTTACTGTGGTTAGCGCAATGCTAACTTGTCACTTTATAGCGCGACGATGTTCTCGGCTTGTGGACCTTTTTGGCCTTGACCGACTACAAATTCAACTTTTTGACCTTCGGCTAATGTTTTAAAACCGTCACCGCTGATTTGACTAAAGTGAGCGAAAACGTCAGGAC
The DNA here is from genome assembly GCA_013214945.1 of Gammaproteobacteria bacterium. NCBI lineage: Bacteria > Pseudomonadati > Pseudomonadota > Gammaproteobacteria > Gammaproteobacteria bacterium. The sequence goes on along the minus strand of JABSRT010000027.1, from coordinate 18,808 downwards.
CGTTTGCTTGCTCGATGAAACCAAAACCTTTAGCTTCGTTAAACCATTTTACAGTACCAGTAGTTGTATTAGACATAATAAATCCTATTAATTAAAGAGTAATTTTATAACCTCAGTTGAGGTTGACGTGCTGAAAGTGCTATTACTTATAAAAACAGGACGAAGTGCAAATTGAACATCGTTGTTTTAACCATAAATATAGGTGGTGCCTTAAAGCTGGGCAAATTATAACCAAATATTTAACCAAGTCAACACCCCTGTTCATTAAATGACCAAATGAGTGATCTGGTTAGCAAAATTTTGGTGCTGATGGTCTTGGGACGATATTAATAGTTAGCAATATTAATATATTTATTAACCATTGGGTTATCGAGTCGATTAATGCTGATCTTATCAATGATATCGAGTGTTTTAATCGTATTAGACATGTCGACCTTGTCCTTGAGCTCCATCTCGCTAAATGCGGTGCTATTTAACAGTTCAGTCAACGTTTGCTTGGTGGTTGCTAAATTGGACTTAAAATTAGGCTCTTTTTTGGCCTGCTCAATATCATCAAATATAGTACTCGCGTGCTCAAGAGCCTGCTTAAGCGCGACAACGCTACTATTGTCTGAATCTTCATAATCGTCAATATTACTGAGTCGTTGATCTAAGTCGGTTAAATATTGACTAAGGCTTTGGGTCGATGTTTGCTCGTCCTCGGTAGTATCTGCAATACCATAGTTGTTATCCGTAAGCGTGGCATACTCTTTGTTAGACATTAAACCGTACTCATAAACTCGGTCAATTAGGCCAGCAGTATCGACAGATGCAAATGATGTACCGCTAAAAAATTCACTGGTAATTGCGCTTAGCTTTTGTGCTCTGGTTGAAAGCGACAGGTTGCCTTGCTCTTGCAACTCTGAATTGGCAACAACTTTAGCTTCTTCAATCTTAGTAAGTTGCTCTGACGCGTTGATATTCGCAGATTGGTTGCCAAGCAGCGAATTGTACATACTAATATTACTGAGCATAGAGAGTTCCATTCAAATTATTGACGACTACTATACTTAAGCAAAAACTAGACCATTGTGCTCATTGAATGAAATGGGTATTACTTTATTTCTAACAACAAAAAGCCCGCACGAGGCGGGCTTTTAAAACTAACTAGATAAGCTTGTGCTTACCAGCCGGTTTTATCTTTAAGAGCGATACCAATGTCGGCAAGGCTGCGTACGGTTTTAACACCAGCAGCTTCTAGTGCAGCAAATTTCTCATCTGCAGTACCTTTACCGCCAGCGATAATTGCGCCAGCGTGGCCCATGCGCTTACCTGCAGGTGCAGTAACACCAGCAATGTAAGAAACAACAGGCTTGGTCACGTGGTGCTTGATATATTCTGCTGCTTCTTCTTCCGCGGTACCGCCGATTTCACCAATCATTACGATTGCTTCAGTCTGTGGATCATTTTGAAACATTTCCAAAATGTCGATGAAGTTAGAGCCAGGAATAGGGTCGCCGCCAATGCCAACACAGGTAGACTGACCGAAACCAGCATCTGTTGTTTGCTTAACCGCTTCATAAGTAAGCGTACCTGAACGCGATACAATACCTACTTTACCCGGCTTGTGGATATGGCCCGGCATGATCCCAATCTTACTTTCACCAGGTGTGATAACACCTGGGCAGTTAGGACCAATCATGCGTACGCCAGTTTGTTCAAGCTTAACTTTAACATCAACCATATCGAGCGTTGGAATGCCTTCAGTAATGGTGATGATTAGCTCAATGCCTGCATCGATAGCTTCTAAAATAGCATCTTTACAAAATGGCGCCGGCACGTAGATAACAGTTGCCGTGGCACCTGTCACTTCGACGGCTTCACGCACGGTATTAAATACCGGTAGACCAAGGTGAACTTGTCCACCCTTGCCTGGGCTTACGCCACCAACCATCTGTGTGCCGTATTCCATCGCTTGTTCAGAGTGGAATGTACCTTGACCACCAGTGAAACCCTGACAGATTACTTTCGTATCTTTATTAATTAATACAGACATTATTTGCCCTCCGCAGCAGCAACAACTTTTTGTGCAGCGTCGGTTAATGACTCAGCCGCGATGATGTCTAGACCTGAGTTTTTAAGCACTTCTCTACCTAGTTCAGCGTTGGTACCTTCTAAACGAACAACAACAGGAACCTTAACGCCAACTTCCTTAACAGCGCCAATGATACCTTCAGCAATCATGTCACAACGAACGATTCCGCCAAAGATGTTAACTAAAACAGCTTTAACGTTTTCGTCAGACAAAATAATCTTGAATGCTTCAGAAACACGTTCTTTGTTCGCGCCGCCCCCAACATCTAGGAAGTTAGCGGGCTTGCCACCATGAAGGTTGACGATATCCATCGTGCCCATCGCCAGGCCTGCACCGTTAACCATACAACCAACAGTACCATCAAGAGCTACGTAGTTTAGCTCCCATTGTGCTGCATGAGCTTCACGTTCATCTTCTTGCGAAGGATCGTGCATTGCGCGGATTTTAGGTTGACGGTATAACGCGTTGCCATCGATGCCTATTTTGCCATCAAGACAATGTAAATTGCCTTCATCTGTAATAACTAATGGGTTGATTTCAAGTAGTGCAAAATCAAAGTCGTTGAACATTTTGGCCAGACCCATAAAGATCTTCACAAATTGCTTCATTTGAGTCGGATTAAGACCCAACTTGAAACCCAGCTCACGTGCTTGGTATGCTTGAGGACCAACTAACGGATCAATCGTGGCTTTGTGTATTAGTTCTGGTGTTTCTTCAGCAACGGTTTCAATATCAACCCCGCCTTCAGTAGATGCCATAAATACAACTTTACGAGTGCCACGGTCAACAACAGCGCCTAGGTATAATTCGTTAGCGATATCGGTACAGCTCTCAACTAAGATCTTTGAAACAGGCTGACCTTTTTCATCTGTCTGATACGTAACTAAATTTTTTCCTAACCAGTGTTGGGCAAATTCTTTTATCTCTTCCTTTGATTTTACCAGCTTAACGCCGCCAGCTTTGCCGCGTCCACCAGCGTGTACTTGGGTTTTAACAACCCAGGTATCTCCGCCAATTTTGTCGGCCGCTTCTGCAGCCTCTTGAGGGGTGTCGCACGCGAACCCTTCAGATACCGGTAAACCATATTCTGCGAATAACTGCTTCGCTTGATACTCATGCAAATTCATGATGATTTTCCATTCCGTTAGTTAAATACTTCAAACCAAACCCAAAGGTTTGGCAACCATAGCACCTGTTACAAGGGCCAATTCTCTACTACTTGTCTAGCTACACTTCTAATACATCCACTACTAAACTTTTGGCTCTTCTAATATGTAATACTTTTTCCTTTTAATTACTGACCATACTGTACTCGTTAAAATCGACGATAACGTCGTTTCTTACGTCGCACAGCAAGATCATATAATTAAGGAAATTGTATAAATCGTTTATACGTCAAGTAATAAACGAGCTGGATCTTCAAGTAACTCTTTAATCGTTACTAAGAAGCCAACTGATTCTTTGCCGTCAACAATACGGTGATCGTAAGACAGGGCTAAGTACATCATTGGTAAAATTTCTACTTTACCGTCAACCGCCATTGGGCGATCTTGGATTTTGTGCATGCCTAAGATAGCACTTTGTGGCAGGTTAATAATAGGGGTTGAGATCAAAGAACCGAACACACCACCATTAGTGATGGTGAAATTACCACCGGTCATTTCGTCAACAGTTAACTTACCATCTCGACCTTTGATTGCCAACTCACGAATTTTCTTTTCGATGTCAGCCATGCTCATCTGATCAGTATCACGTAATACTGGCGTAACCAGACCACGAGGAGTTGATACCGCAATGCTGACGTCGAAGAAGTTATGATAAACAATATCATCGCCATCGATTGAAGCATTAACGCCAGGGAAGCGTTTAAGCGCTTCTGTAACCGCTTTAACGTAAAACGACATAAAGCCTAAACGAGTATCGTGACGCTTTTCAAAGGCATCTTTGTATTGCGCACGAAGATCCATGATTGGCTTCATGTTGATTTCGTTAAACGTCGTCAACATAGCTGTATCGTTAGTTGCTTGCAGTAAACGCTTAGCAATTGTTTTACGCAAACGAGTCATTGGTACACGTTTTTGTGAACGTGCGCCTAAATCAACTACAGGAGCCGCAGCTACAGGTGCAGCAGCTGGAGCTGAAGCAGTTTTGATGAAAGCTTCAACGTCTTCTTTAGTTAAACGACCACCAACACCAGTGCCTTTGATTTTATCGGCTGACAATTTGTGCTCTGATAATAAACGGCGTACTGACGGGCTAAGTGCGTCGCTAGCTTCTTGATCCGCCGCAGGCGCAACAGTTGAAGCAGTTGTATCGTTAGATACTTCTTGACCCGCTACTGGGCCAGGTTTAAGAATAGCAATAACGTGCTCACCTAATACGGTTGCACCTTCGTCTTCACGAATTTCAATAATTACACCGTTGTCTGGTGCTGGTACTTCTAGTACTACTTTGTCTGTTTCGATATCAACTAAGTTATCATCACGTGATACAAAATCACCGACTTTTACGTGCCATGTTGCAATTGATGCGTCTGCCACTGATTCAGGTAATACAGGAACCTTAATTTCGATATTCATCGATTTTTCCCTTAAATTTAAGTAATCGACCTAAGCCAGGTTTAGCAATTGTTTTCAATCACTAAACCAAACTTAGGTGTGCCGCAGCACTTATTTAGTAGTTAGAGCTGAAGCGATCAGCGCTGCTTGTTGTAATTTATGCATTGCAGGATAACCACAAGCCGGTGCTGCTGATGCTTCACGACCAGCATAAGTCAACTGTGACCCTTGCGGAATCGCGTTCCAGAAATGATGTTGGCTACAATACCAAGCGCCCTGGTTTTGTGGTTCTTCTTGACACCAGACGTAATCAGTAACATGAGCATATTGCTCTAGCAACGTCGTCACTTCTTCATGTGGGAACGGATAAAGCTGCTCAATTCGGATAATCGCGACATCAGTCTGATTATTCTCACGACGTTTTTGCAGCAGTTCGTAATAAACCTTACCGCTACAGAATACGATGCGCTTAACCTGTTTAGGGTCAAGATCGTCGATTTCACCAATCACGTTTTGGAACGTACCGCTCGCTAGCTCTTCAAGCGTTGAAGTACATAACGGATGACGTAATAGCGATTTCGGTGTCATAACCACTAACGGACGACGCATTGGGCGTACAACCTGACGACGCAACATGTGATAAATCTGTGCTGGTGTTGATGGCACAACAACCTGCATATTATGATTAGCACACAGCTGTAAGAAACGCTCTAAACGGGCTGATGAATGCTCAGGACCTTGGCCTTCATAACCGTGTGGTAGTAACATAGTTAGACCACATAAACGGCCCCACTTCTGCTCACCAGATGAAATAAACTGATCAAATACTACTTGAGCACAGTTAGCGAAATCGCCAAATTGCGCTTCCCAGATATTTAAACCAGCTGGCTCTGCTGTGGTATAGCCGTACTCGAATGCCACCACTGAATTTTCAGATAATACTGAATCGAACAGTCTAAACTTACCTTGATTTTCAGATAAGTTTTTCAGTGGCGTATAGGTGCTGGCATCTTCTTGATTATGCAATACAGCATGACGGTGGAAGAATGTTCCACGCGCACTGTCTTGACCGATCAAACGAATATTTGTACCTTCATCAAGGATCGTGGCATATGCCAAGTTTTCAGCAAAACCCCAATCAACCGCTTTATCACCATTAGCCATAGTGACACGATCGTTATAGATTTTAGCGACCCGCGATTGCAGCTTGTGTTCTGCTGGGTAGTGACACATTTTATGGGCAAGCTCAGTCACTTTATCAAGTGGCAGCGTTGCATCATAAGGAATGTCCCAATCATGACCAATGTAAGGTGCCCAATCGGTTGAATGCAACGTCATTGGACGCCATTCATCAACCACACAATCACCGTGATCTAAACGGTCACGGTAATCATTAATCATACTCGACAAATCCGCTTGCTCAACCAAATTGGCGGCCAGTAACTTGTCTGCATAGATCTTACGCGGGGTAGGATGACGTTTAATTTTCTGATACATCAACGGCTGTGTTGCATTTGGCTCATCAGCTTCGTTATGGCCATGGCGGCGATAACAAACCAAGTCAATCACGACATCGCGCTTAAACTTGTTACGATAATCAACCGCAATGCGTGACACAAAAGCAACCGCTTCAGGATCATCACCATTGACGTGGAAAATTGGTGCCTGGACCATTTTCGCAATATCAGTACAATACATCGTTGAACGGATATCTTCTGGGTTATTGGTGGTAAAACCAACTTGGTTATTGATCACGATACGAATCGTACCACCGACCTTAAAACCACGGGTTTGAGACATATTAAATGTCTCTTGTACCACGCCCTGACCTGCAATAGCACTATCACCATGAATGGTAATTGGCATCACTAACTTGCCATCTTTACACTCTAATCTGTCTTGACGCGCGCGAACACTACCGATAACAACAGGGTTAACGATTTCAAGATGCGATGGATTAAAAGCGAGTGCCACGTGCAATGCACCATGGGGAGTTTCATAATCGGCCGAGAAACCTTGGTGATATTTAACGTCACCAGAACCATGCACTTCGTCATGGGTGCCGGCAAACTCATCGAATAATTCCGACGGTTTTTTACCCAGCAAGTTAACCAGGACGTTCAAACGGCCACGATGTGCCATGCCCAATACGATTTCTTTCGCGCCATGTTCGCCAGCTTTGTATAAAATCTCGCGTAACATCGGGATAAGTGCACCGCCGCCTTCAAGAGAAAAACGTTTTGCACCAGGAAATTTAGCACCGACATATTTTTCAATACCTTCGGCTGCTGTTAAGCCTGCTAAGAAACGGAGTTTTTCATCTTTGCTGTACGCGGGATTACTTTGTACTGACTCAAACTGCTGCTGTAGCCATCGCTTCTCATCGGTATCGGTAATGTGCATATATTCCACACCGACACTGCCACAGTACGTTTGTTCAAGCGCGTTATGAAGATCACGAAGTTTCATCGATTCTTTGCCAACAGCAAAAGAACCAACGTTAAACTCGGTATCCATATCGTCTTGAGTTAATGAGTGAAATGCTGGATTTAACTCAGCTACCTTGTCACGCTGCCACAATCCTAATGGATCAAGGTTGGCGTGTTGATGACCGCGGAAACGATAGGCGTTGATCATCTGTAGTACTTTTACTTGCTTAGAAGCCGTTTGCGGATCAATTTCGCTCGCTGGACCACCACGGGTCTCTTTTGCTGCTCGGCGGAAGTAATCACGAATTTTGGTATGATTTACATCTTGAACGTCACTACTTTCAGGACTAACAGCTAACTGTTCAAAAACAGTTCGCCACTCGTCTGAAACAGCAGTTTCATCTTCAAGATATGCTTCATACATCCCTTCTATGTAGCTTGCATTAGCACCAGCCAGATGAGACGACTCTAACCACGTCTTCATTATGCCTTCATGCATTTTTTGCCCTTTTTTATAAAAACGCTATTTTAATAGTTATGACTTTGAATGTTGTTATAGAAAAACATTCTAAGTCACCCAATTACACTTTTCAATAACCTAACGTATTAACAACATAATGTTTACAACTGTTATGTCTAATACGAAAAAAGCCACACTCCCTTGTGAGAGTATGGCTCTATATCTTTTATGCTTTTAGTGCTTGATCAAGGTCCATAATGTTAAACCGCTCGGTTTAACAACATAGATTTAATATGACCAATGGCCTTAGTAGGATTTAACCCTTTAGGACATACACTTACACAGTTCATGATACCGTGACAACGGAATACACTAAATGCATCATCAAGATTGCTCAAACGCTCTTCTGTTGCTGTATCGCGACTATCAATTAAGAAGCGGTACGCATGAAGTAACCCAGCAGGCCCGATGAACTTATCTGGATTCCACCAAAACGATGGACAAGAAGTTGAACAACAAGCACATAAAATACACTCGTATAAGCCATCTAACTTGTCTCGTTCTTCAACCGTTTGCAAATGCTCACGTGCCGGTGGATTCTTACCGTCATTAATCAGGTAAGGTTTAACCTTTTCATACTGCGTATAAAATTGGCTCATGTCGATGATGATGTCACGAATAACTGGTAAACCAGGTAACGGACGCAACACAACTTTTTCACCTTTAAGGTCTGATAATGGCGTGATACATGCCAGGCCATTTTTGCCGTTCATGTTAACACCATCACTACCACAAACACCTTCACGACATGAACGACGGAATGATAACGTTGGATCTTGTTCTTTTAACAAAATCAACGCATCTAATACCATCATGTCAGAACCGTCTTCGATTTCTAACGTGTAGTCTTTCATGTAAGGCTTGCTATCAACGTCAGGATTGTAGCGATAAATTGAGAATAATTTTTTCATCACACTCTCCTTAGTAAGTACGAGCTTTAGGTGGGAAGGCTTCACGCTTATGCGGCGCGAAGTTAACGTCACGCTTGCTCATTGTTTCAGTAGCAGGGTGATAAACACTGTGACATAGCCAGTTTTCATCATCACGATCTGGGAAATCTTCACGTGAGTGAGCGCCACGAGATTCTTCACGGAAGTTAGCTGCTACTGCTGTTGCAAATGCTGTTTCCATCAAGTTATCTAATTCTAGACATTCGATGCGCTGGGTATTGAACTCAGCTGAATTGTCAGACAACTTAGCGTTTTTAAGGCGCTCGCGAATGCTCTTCAGTTCAGCTAACCCTTCTGCCATCGCTTTACCTTCACGGAATACCGAGAAGTTAAGCTGCATACAAAGCTGCATATCTTTTTTGATTTGAACGGGATCTTCACCGTCTTTGTTGTTTTCCCAACGGTTCAAACGCACAAGTGCGGCATCAATATCGGCTTGAGACGCATCTTTATGGCTTAGTTCGTCCGTCAGGTATTTACCCAAGAACTGACCAGCACTACGACCAAATACAACCAAATCAAGTAATGAGTTACCACCTAAACGGTTAGCACCGTGAACCGATACACAAGCAATCTCACCAACAGCAAACAAACCTTCAATGACACTATCAGTACCATCTTGATTACGTTGCAGTGCTTGACCGTGAATGTTGGCTAATACGCCGCCCATCATGTAGTGACAAGTTGGCAATACTGGGATTGGTGCTTCAACGGGATCAACGTGAGCAAAGGTTCGTGATAAATCACACACACCCGGCAAACGAGACTCTAGCGTTTCTTTACCCAAGTGATTAAGCTTTAATAATAGATGTGGACCTAAAGGACCATCGAGACCACGACCTTCGCGAATTTCGTTCATCATAGAACGAGCTACTACGTCACGCGACGCTAAATCTTTAGCGTTCGGTGCATAACGTTCCATGAAACGTTCGCCGTCTTTATTTAATAAGTAACCGCCTTCACCACGACAACCTTCAGTAACTAGTACGCCAGAACCAGCGATACCTGTCGGGTGGAACTGCCACATTTCCATGTCTTGCATGGCGCAGCCTGCACGAATAGCCATGCCAACACCGTCGCCAGTATTGATATGAGCATTAGTGGTTGAAGCATAAATACGACCCGCACCACCAGTAGCCAGTACTGTTGCGCGACCTTTGAAGTAAACGACTTCGCCAGTTTCGATGTTCATTGCGGTACAACCAACAATGGTACCATCTTCGTTTTTAACCAAATCTAACGCGAACCATTCGCTGAAAATATTGGTTTCATTTTTTACATTTTGCTGATAAAGCAAATGTAACAACGCGTGACCAGTACGGTCAGCTGCTGCTGCTGTACGTGCGGCTTGTTCGCCACCAAAAGACTTCGATTGACCACCGAACGGACGCTGGTAAATTTTACCATTGTCTAAACGAGAGAATGGTAGCCCCATCGTCTCAAGTTCGATTACCGCCGCAGGACCGGCCTCACACATAAATTCGATAGCGTCTTGGTCACCGATAAAATCAGAACCTTTAACGGTATCGTACATGTGCCATTGCCAATCATCTTCGTGGGTATTACCAAGTGCAACGGTAATACCACCTTGAGCAGATACGGTATGTGAACGCGTTGGGAATACTTTTGAAATCAACGCACAAGTTTTACCTTCTTGCGTGATTTGAAGTGCTGCGCGCATGCCAGCACCACCGGCGCCAATAACAACCGCGTCAAATTCTAAAACAGGAATAGCCACTTTTAGACTCCCAATAAAATAGCAACGCCAGCGATAACATAGCTAAACGCCATGACATTTAGTGCTAGCTGAAGAACAAAACGAAGACCAACAGGTTTAACATAATCTGTTAGTACCTGCCACATACCAATCCACACGTGAGCCAGTAATGACAACAAGGTGATGATGGTAAAGACCTGCATTGCAAGATTGGAGAATAACGATGTCCATGAGACGTAAGTAACATCATTAGTCAGAAAGAAACCTAACATGAAAAATGCGTACACAGCCAAGTTAATGCCTGCGACACGGATGATTATGTAATCATGAACGCCACTGCGCCCAAGTGTTGCTGCGTTAGCTACCATACCCATACTCCTGCTAAAAACGATAGAATTGCGGAAATGATCATGGTTACTTGTGCTGATTGGGTGGCAGTATCAAAATCTTCACCGTAGCCTAAATCCATAACGATATGTCGTATTCCGACAACTAGGTGATATGCTAATGCGGTTAATATACCCCAGAAGACAAACTTAGCCAGAAAACTGCTCATTAATTCCTGCACGTGTGCGAAGCCCAATGGCGACGATAACGATTCAGCAAGGAACCACATCAAAATACCAGTAGCGAAAAACATAATAACGCCACTAACACGGTGTAGGATTGATGCAATTGCAGTTAACGGAAAGCTGACAGTCTGTAAGTCAAGGTTTACAGGTCTTTGCTTTTTCACGATTTGCTCTCTTAGCTCTAAGAAATTGAAGCCCATTATTTTTATTGATAGAGGAGGTCCCGGACTTCGACAGGAATAAAAATTAGCTAAATCGTTGACCGACCGCCATTTCCCCTTTCATTTGGTTATCAGATTGTGACAAAAAACTCACCCTGATTAAACCCGACGAAAGTATACTGGGACTAAGGAGCAAATACAATTATTGTAATAATCTAAATTAGTTATGAGCCGAGTTTTATTCGTCGTTAAACGACAGTATTTGACGAAAAATATTTTAACAACAGCCGAAACTGCTGAATTTTACAACTACCGCTCATTAAGCAACCAAAAATTAAATAACTTTTTAACAAAATTTATCTTAAACACTCATTTAAATTGACAAGTTATGTTCTTTTTAGGTTAAATACACGCTTTTATTATCTGCTATTAATAAAAGCTGAATAAGAATATTCAATAATTGAGGAGCAAATCGTATGACACAGCGTCACGCCACCCTAATGGTCGACGGTAAGGAATTAATTGAATTACCAATTAGCTCAGGTACTGCCGGCCACGATGTAATCGATATTAGCAAGCTTGGTGGCACAGGCCATTTCACGTTTGATCCTGGCTTTATGGCAACTGCATCTTGTGAATCAGAAATCACTTACATTGATGGCAATAAAGGCATTTTATTACATCGCGGTTACCCAATCGATCAGTTAGCTAAAAACGCTGACTACTTAGAAGTGTGTTACATCCTTCTATACGGTGATAAGCCAACAAAAACACAATACGAAGAATTCGTAAAAATTGTCAAAAACCATACTATGGTTCACGATCAGTTAATGCATTTCTTTAAAGGCTTCCGTCGTGATGCTCACCCAATGGCCATCATGTGTGGTGTTGTTGGTGCCTTGTCATCGTTTTACCACGATTCACTAGACATAAATAATCCACGTCACCGTGAAATTGCCGCGTTCCGCCTAATTTCAAAAATGCCAACACTTGCCGCAATGAGCTACAAGTACAGCATCGGCCAGCCATTTATTTATCCTAAAAATGAGCTAAATTACGCAGAAAACTTCTTGCACATGATGTTTGCAGTACCAACTGAAGAATACCAGGTTAACCCTGTTGTGGCTCGCGCCATGGACCGTATCTTCACTTTACATGCAGATCACGAGCAAAATGCATCAACATCAACAGTGCGCCTAGCAGGTTCATCTGGTGCGAATCCATTTGCTTGTATCGCAGCCGGTATCGCGTCTCTTTGGGGCCCTGCTCATGGCGGTGCTAACGAAGCATGTTTGGCGATGTTAGAAGAAATTGGCAGTGTTGATCGTATTGAAGAATACGTTGCAAAAGCGAAAGATAAGTCAGATCCATTCCGCCTAATGGGCTTTGGTCATCGTGTTTACAAAAATCACGATCCACGTGCAACGGTTATGCGTGAGACTTGTCATGAAGTATTAACAGAGCTTAACGTTAATGATCCTCTATTAGACGTTGCGATGGAACTTGAGCGTATTGCGCTTGAAGACCCTTACTTCATCGAAAAGAAACTGTACCCTAACGTTGATTTCTACTCTGGTATCGTTATGCGAGCAATGGGCATTCCAACGTCAATGTTCACCGTAATTTTCGCATTATCACGTACTGTTGGTTGGGTTTCACATTGGAAAGAAATGTTAAGTCAGCCAGGCCACAAGATTGGTCGTCCTCGTCAGTTATACACCGGCGAAGCAAAACGCGATTTCACCTCTGAAGTTAAGTAAACTTTAAGACGTTTAATCGGATTTTAAAAGCGGCTAATTAGCCGCTTTTTTTATGTTCAGGATGAACGGTATATCGCGGTGCCATGGATGGCAAAGAGCGATGATGTTTAGGATTGATGTTGCCGCCCAATGTTAAGTAGCGACTTTAATCAAAACCCTGATCTTATCAAGCTCTGCCGGTCGCTTTAGCGGCAGCTTCAAGAATAGCAATCGCTTTTTTGTTGCGGTCCGATTTCGCCGCTTCTTCTTGCCACAACTCCTTAGCGGCCTCACGTAAGCGAGCGGAGTCTGCTTCGTTTAATGAATTAAGTTCAAACACGCCGCTATTACCCGCGTCAATCGAACCACTGATCATCCAGGTATGCATTTTGCTTGCATGTTTGGCAAACGACGTTTCAATTACAGCCTGTTGTGCTGGGGTCAACGATTTCCACGTATCCATATTGATTAACATTTGGTCGGTATAACCCGGACTAATCATATTAAGCGACGTGTAGTGCTTGGCGGCTTCGTAAAGCTTCATACCCACATATTCATTAGTACCCGCATAGATTACGCCATCGATCAAACCAGTCGACAACGCCCGATGTAGCTCAGAGCCTTGAATGAAAATAGTATCTATACCAAATTTATTAAGGATTTTAGCAACACTTGGGGTAGCACGGATCTTCATTGCTTTCAAATCATCTAAGCTGTTTACCGGTTTTTTTGTTAGAAGATCAAACGGTCCCCCCATAATAGCGCCAAGGTAGTGTACATTTTGCTCTGCATACGCTTCACGGATAAGCTTACCAAGACCTTTGGTTTCCATGATATACATTGCTTCATCATAACTGGTCCATGCGCCAGGTATGCCTGATTCGATGGTCGCTATATCGAGCTGTTCAGGCCAATAACCGGCATAGCCTTGACACATATCTAGCGTGCCTTTACTCACAGCTTGCAACATTTCGGCATCAGGAACCAGAGTGCTGCCAGTGTATTGGTCAATAGTTAATGATTTATTCGACGCATTGCTAACGTCAGTCGTGAACGTCTTAAATATTGCGTCAGCTTGTTCGCCCCAGTAAGTTTGCATCCGCAGTGTCTTTTTTCTGACCTTAGCACTTACAATATGCGCTACTGGCGCTGTCGCCAAACCTGCGACTGCCGCTTTGATAAAATTCCGTCTTTTCATCCATAATCCCTTATTATATTTAAGCCAACCACTCATTATTAAGTCTTAATATATCACTCGCTATCAGTTAAAGAGTCCATTTCCCTTGTGAGTGTTAATACATAAAATGTAATCATATTGTTAACGAAGATAAAGCTTACTTTCAATCGATGCAAGTGAGAATAAAATTAAATCACTGCGCTAGAAACTCAACCCGCCCTTGGCTGACACTCGCTAATTACCCCATCAAACAGCGACTACCAGCCGACAAAAGTAAAGCAGGTGCTAACGGTTGTAACGTGTTGGCTCTACTGTGTTTGGTTAAAAATCTCATAATCTAAAATGTCATGCTTGCTTTCAACACTAGGAGATAACCACTTGGATAATAAGAAGAATAAACCTCAACAAGGGATCAACCAACTCTATCAAAACGATCCAGTTAAAGCCGTTTTAGCCGTGTTTGGCCGCTTTATGCCAGGCGGGTTAATTCCTGCCGCCTATGCCGGTACCACTGAAGATTTCACCATTGCTGGCAAGCACCCAGGTTTGACCATTCTTAACGATCGACCGGTTAATGCCGAAGTGCCACCGCACTTATTAAACGACTTAATTACCCCAGCAGATCGGCTGTTTGTCCGTAACAATGGCATACCGCCACAACAGGTCGATGTTGCTAACTGGACCCTTACCATTGATGGCGAATCGGTAAAAACCAGCAAAACCTATACCATTACCGAGCTAAAATGTAAATTTAAACACCACACTTATCAACTCACACTTGAATGTGGTGGCAATGGTCGTTCTGAATTTAATCCACCGGCGAAAGGCAATCAGTGGTCGACCGGTGCGGTTGGCTGTGCGCAGTGGACCGGGGTCCGGGGTCCGGTTACGCGATGTGCTAAAAGATTGTGGCATTAAAGACGATGCGGTTTATATTGGCTACCACGGCGCTGATTCGCATTTAAGTGGCGATCCAAATAAAGCAGCCATTTCTCGTGGTGTCCCCATGGGTAAAGCGCTTGAAGATGAAGCTTTAATTGCTTGGGCTGTTAACGGCGACGACATTCCGGCAATGAACGGTTACCCATTACGACTGGTTTTTGGTGGTTGGCCCGCGTCGACCTCGGGTAAGTCGCTAACGGGTATTTCAATTCGTAATAAGGTTCACGATGGTAAAAAAATGGGTGGGAAAGCTTACCGTACCCCCTGTAAACCCGTCGCGCCAGGCACTAAAGTTCCAAACGAAGACATGTGCATCATTGAGCAAATGCCGGTTAAATCATTAGTTACCTACCCTAAATCAGGGGTTTTACATCAATTAAAGCAACAACTAACCGTTGAAGGTCACGCATGGGCTGGCGATAAAACCGTTGAAAAAATGGCGGTGTCCATCGATTTTGGTCAAACTTGGCAAGAAGTGAAGCTATCGAGGCCTGCCATTCGGCGGCATTGGTGACCCAAATAGAATGAGTCGTGATACTTGGCTTGAAACCATTCGTTGGATGCAGCAAACCCAAGGTTTTTGGCCTCTAGGCACCAATGATCCCATTATCTTGGATTATTTAGCCAAGCACTACAGCCCAACGGATACGGGCCGGCGAAAGAGTTTACCCAATCATTTAATGCCACCGGAATCAAATGAATAACAGTAAGATAATAACCGTAAAATGGCACAGTTACTCAACAGCGTCACCGCCTTTGCGGTGACGCTGTCTGTTATATAAGTTTATCACTAAAACAAACGCGTATTAACGTAGCTCCTGCCAAAAAACCAGCCGATCATTACCGCGATAGCGGCCAAACGTTGCATGCCCTTGCGGGTCGTCTTGGTCGCCATCATTGTCCCAATCAAACTTCAGCCAGACAGGTACCGGTAGTTCCACACTTACATTGCCTACTGTGGTTTGTGGCGCTGGCAGCAACAAACTATTGACACCGTTAGTCACATGATCAAGTTCGCCAAAGGGTGATGGTTCTAACGTTGCGCTGGCTGCGTTGTAAGCCGTACATTGGTCTGCGCTATGCAATTTAAACGCGCCGTCATCAAAATATTGGACCTCAAGTGGCATTCTTAACGCTTCAAGCTCAGAACCAAAGGTATTACTGAGCTTTACCCGGCCGTAATAAAAGCTAATCGGGGTATTATTGAGTTTCTTCGCATTACAATTGCCCCCGATGCAATCTTCTGTAGTAAATGGATTAAAATCGAGCGAGCTTAGCGTAATATCGACACTTTCTTTTGCGTCAATCATTAAGCCAAAAGTCGTGCTCGGTAAAATATCAGGCGGGCTAGCTCGACTTATTGCTAAGCCATAGGCCGTTTGATCATATATGCCCTTGTCCCAAGTAATTGTCACCGGCAGCACGGCACTAAAACGTGGTGCGAGTATCTGCCCACTATTACTCTCTTGAGCAACTAGGCTGACTATTGCCTTCGCATGCCCTCCTTGATAATTTTGGGTAACAACACCTTCTTTATTAACCGCGCTCACTTGATACTTCGCCGAAAATGGTTCGCCCATATAATTATAATTACGGTCCGTACACGCTGGGTTGAGGTTGATGGCGTCAACGTCAGCAAGCTTAAAATGATCAGGCACAAAGCGGCCAATGTTGTCGAGCTTACCTATTACATCACCAGTACCTAAGTAATCACTTACCACCGCATCGAGTCCGATGACGCCTACTTCACTCCACGTTCGGGTGGCCTGTGCAATACTATTGGTGAATGACTCAGTGCCCGGTAATAATACGCCGACTTCACCACCACTCGGGCTAATTAAACGATGAGTTAGTACTAATGTCTGACCACTAAAATTCCCTGCTACGGGGTTACCGTTCAGCGCTAACAAATTAACAGGCTGACCGTCGTTACCAATAGCTTGTCCCTCAACCCATTGAACAGCTGTCGCGGTTAGCTTAAAATCTTCGCCGGCCTTTTTAAATACAGTGCCAGTACCTGTGATAATCGGATCTGTTACAAAACCATTGCTAGCATTCGGATCCGATGCCAGCGATAGCTTAAGTCCAAAAGGTCGCACCACAAATTGATTCGAACTGCCTTGCAATAAGCTGCTTGTACCATTGCCTAAATCAACCGACTTTTGTACCGCTAGCTGTAACCGGCCGACATCAGGGTAGTGAAGCGCTATCTCGGCAGTCGAATCGCTGCCAAAGCGTAATGTCTTTGAGGTAAAGTATTTAGATATCGACTGGCCATTGTTGTTATTGGTTAGGGTTAATCGATCATCAGCGCAACTATTGGGCGAGATACATTGGTATTTAACCTCAACATCAACATCGCCGCCATTCGTAAACAAATTGTCGCAAATTCCGGTGGTGCTATTAGTCTTTACCGCCTTAATGATGATATGTTTTTTATTGTAACCTTGATCTGACCGCTTACCGGCAAGCTGTGTTGGAATAGTAGGGGTAGTACCCTCTACATTGCTAATAATAAAGCCGCTATCAGAGAAATCAATTTGGCAAGTATTGTCTATTACCCCATTGTTGTAACAAACATAATCAGCAATCTCCGACATATCGCTTAAGCCGAGTGTTTCCGAAGTCACTGTTGTACTGGCCAAATTATAACTAGCGTTCTCAGTGAAATTAATGGCCATGCCATCAACCCAGCCAGTCGTCGATAATAAGTTTCCGCTCACCAGCTGGTCAAATTCGTTGTCACAGTTGGTGTCGGCACAAGCTGTCACGGTAACTGTGGAGGCCTGACAGGTTAAGCCGGGACTATTGTAAGCGATGCGATAATGGTCAACTGTTGGCACACTTTCACACATCGTGGAAAAGTCGGAGTCCTTTACAAATTTTGAATTACTGGTAACAGTGAGGCCTGTAGGATGAAATTCATTTGCAACAATAGTCCCTTCTATTACAGTAGAATTATGAGTATGAATTTTCGTTTCACTATATAAAAAGCCGTTAAACGTTACGCCGTTTCCTAAAGAAATATCGTGCTTACTGACAATAATTAAGTTCTTATTATTATAATTTATTGTCGAGTCTTGTTTGACATCTAATTTGCTATTTAGATAAATTCTAACAGCCTCATTAGGGGACTGGTTATTTATTACTTCAACCTTGCTTTCCTTGCGGAGAGTAAGCTCTGTGATAAAATAATCGCCTGGAGAAAAATTCAGTTTTGAATTAACATTTTTAGTCTCTATTTTTTTTATATAATAGGTGCCACCAACCGTATCAAATGTCAACGTGTCACCTGCTGATACGGTGATTGTATTGTAATACTTACCCGCCTCTACTACAAAATCACCATCAGTGACAATATCATTGATGTTAAGTGAACTATCCTTAAACGTCGGAATATTAAAGCCTGGATTCAATCCGTTTTTATCATTAGGAAATAAATTATAGCAACCAAACGCAAAGCCCGCCGCAGAGTAACCTGATAACAACAAAATGAAGATACAATGAAATAAGCGCATTATTCAATCCCTGAATTTGTATTAAATAACTCTGCTGGTTATCTTTGTGATGTGGCTAATGTTGGAAATTGTAATGATGAACAGCATAGACACTTTAAGTATGCACTAATGAATATGACGCTATAGACAATGCCGCTATTGAATATGGAGCAGGTGAATATGAACTCGTTTATTTTAAGCTACGTCAGCGGTGTGATAAGTGCTCTATATCAGTAGAATAAACAGTCGGCTAAATAGAGTCAATTGAATAAAACGACAAAGATTTGACAGTATAGTGTCAATAATAGACATGGCTATTTTAGATATAACAAGGTTTAGTTTACGATGAACAATTTTTAACTCGGGATAATAATAACAGATGTGTAACAAGAAGAGTTGGTGCCCGGAGCGAGACTTGAACTCGCACACCCAGAAGGCGAGGGATTTTAAATCCCTTGTGTCTACCGATTCC
>JABSRT010000026.1 GCA_013214945.1 Gammaproteobacteria bacterium | reverse complement strand
ATTGGCTTAGTTACGGTTTGAGATGGGCGCTAATATCCGTATAAATATCAAGTGGATTGTTATGAGTGTTCTATTTTAAAAAAGTAATGATCACTTCAAGGCGAAGTGATCATTAATCGGGCTACATTACATCATTCGATTTCGAGCAAATCACGCGTCATGCGTTTAGAAATGTGTCAGCCGATAATACGGCGCGAATAGAATCCCGTGATGATAGCTAGGTATCACCTTGGGCCTGTTGTTTATGCTTTCTAACCCAGTTAGAAAGCAGTTTATCTGTAATCCCCAAAGATGCAGCAGCCTGCACTATTGAGTCGTTTTGTTCAATTGCCAGAGCAACAGCTTCTTGCTTAAATTCTACAGGTAATATTTATGCGTTCGTTTAGTCATATTCACCTCAATTAATAGGATTATAATCCTTTATTGAAGTGTCCGGCTAATTCAACCACAGTTGTTCTCAGCCGAGCAGCAGCGCTAGCAGGCTAAGGCAGATGAAATTAGAAACTCGGCGAGCATTTTTAACTGTTTGAAAAGTTATCATTTTTTCCAGTCGTGTAAATAAAGCGGTATATACCTAACTTGTTAACCAATTCGGTTATGTCCCATATTGTGTGGGAATATACTGGGAAATAAATTAATATCAATTGTGTTAATTTTCATGTTGATATATCTAATAATTATTCCTGTCGCATTCAAGGGAATGTATTGATTATCAGAAATACACCCTGTACCCTATATCGCAATGATTATCATTTGCGATTAATGACAGGGAGGGAGAAGTGAGTGTTTCTTCACACGTATTTCATCAGATAAATAACGCACTTCATAGAAAATCATCATACGACTCTCTCGCTTGGTATCAAATAGATTTACCTCAAGAGGAAGGAACAACCCAATTTCGATGCTTCCAGTTGTGTGAAGAAATAAGTTTTACTAAAAGTCTATGTCAGTTCAAAGAACCTTATCTATCAAAGATAGAATACCAGACCAATACAACCTTGCTCGTATTTGGCTTGCAAGGTAAAAATTACATGGGTTTTTGTCCATTAAAAATTAATAATTTCATCAAACCTGGTGATATCTGGCTTATAAATAGTCGAGATAATCCTCTTTATCGATACAGTCCTGCTGGTCATTTTAATGAAATGGCGGTATTAAAAATTTCCACCAAACGGCTTAAAGAGTTTTTCTTTGATAACGATAATGATGAAAAATTTAAAGCCATATTGGAAAATCCGATTGTTCGAATCGCCGCCCAACAACAAAATGAAAACTGGATTTCACCACTGCTTGAAAATCCTCTCAAAACACCTTTTGATCGAATGAAAGCCGAAGGCAAGGTACTTGAACTTATTGCGCATTGGTTATACCCATTAGCCTGTTTAGCATCGCAAAATCAGCATGAGAAAAATAGAGAACCTGATAATCAGATTGATAAAGCACGAATGATCTTAATTTCAGAGCTCATCAACCCACCGACCCTGGCCAAGATTGCGAAAAAAGTAGGTATGAGCCATACCCAACTCAATCGTTGTTTTAAAAAAACCTACGGTAAAACTGTTTTTAGCTGGTTACGGCAGTACAGGTTAGAACTCGCTATAACATATCTGGCTGATAAGCATCGAAACATCACAGATATCGCTTTTCAATGCGGGTTTAGTAGTACTAGCCACTTCATACAATTATTTCGTTTACAACAAGGAATAACGCCGGTTGTATACCGAAACCGTCTTTTTTCAAAAGGAGTTATTCATGACGACTAATATCATCAGTACCAAAAAAAAGTTCATGCTGCTTGCGTGTATTTTATTTGCTAATGCAGCTGCACACAGCTTGTTTTTAATCAGTTTTCCCGTTTATGGCCGCGCGATTGGTTTAACGGACATGCAAACAGGTTCTATCTTATCTATTTCAGCTTTGGCGATGATTTTTCTTTCCCCCTGGTGGGGCAAACGTATAGAAAAAACCGGCAGAATAAAAGCGATTCATGTCGGGATTATTAGTACTGCAGTTTTCTTGTTGCTTATCGGAATTTTATTCAATATAGAACGTAGCTGGGGCTTAAGTGCATCCGTGCTTTTTTGCTCTCTCATTGTGTTACGTTCATTACAAGCTGCTGGTGTTACTGGATTAATGCCAGCAGCTCAGGCTTATGTTGCCGATATTACTGATCGGCAGTCTCGGACATCGGGTATGGGCATGTTAGGGGCCACATTTGGTATCGGCAGTATTATCGGCGGCACCCTAGCGATGATCTCTGGTCAGGGGGGCTTCACAATAGCCTTATTCTCACTTGCGTTTTTAATGATAATAATTTTTCTGGCTGTCGGTAGAAAGTTACCAGAACAACGATGCATTCAACAAGCGAATAATCAAACTCACGACAGCATTGATTTAATCGCGGTATATCCCTATCTGTTGATCACTTTTTGCGTGCTACTGGCTTACGGTATGTTACAACAAATTACAGGTTTACGATTACAGGACGGCTTAGGTTATAACTCGTCAGATGCAATAAAAGGCACCGGAGCATTAATGAGCACGTCAATGGCCTTAATGGCATGTGTACAGGCTGTCATCTTTAAATCGTCAGTTAAACAGCCTGCCAGATTACTGATTATTGGTGCGCTAATTTCGGTACTGGGTTTTTATTTATTGTATGTTGGCTCAACGTTCCCGGTGTACCTCGCTGCAATGGCAATACTAGGCATTGGAATGGGGCTGATGCTTCCTGCTAATCTCGCTTTACTTAGTTTAAACAGTAACGAGAATAATCAAGCACGGATTGCCAGTATCAATAATATCGGCAAAGGATTAGGATTTGCGTCAGGCCCTTTATTGGGTGCTACCCTTTATCAGCAAACCTCAGACTTACCGATCGTTTTGGCGATGGGATTAGCTATTATCACGCTGATATTAAGCTTGATATCAGTGCTTCCAAAGTTTTTAAACGTATCTCATAAAACTTAGCTATATCGGGGTTCCTGATATTGGATCATGTCACAGCACTTTAATTTTGTAATCAGGGTAGGTGGGTGTTTTAATCCATCTACTTATGTTGATAGGTTAAATAATCAGCCACTGACAATGTATGTTAACGTTCGCTTCACGCTAGGGTAAACCACTGGGTTTGTTTGACATTGCTTGGGCAGATTTGATCAATCAATGGAACGACTAATGGCGCTGGCGGTGCTTAAGTTGCTGAAATGTATGGTGTATTCTGGTTGCGTTAACTGGTTGACGAATGATACTCCGATTTTGTTGTCGTAAAAGCGAGATCTGTCGTCCTATTAACGATGTATCGAAATGGGTATTACTATAAAAAGGCAATACCTTGGTTTGAATAAAGTCCTCAATGAAATCAATGCTTCTGCCTGAGGCCGTGTAATCGGTGTAAATCAGTGGTTTCACCCCAAATGGGGTGCGTATTGGATATTGATCACCTATCACTGATTTGTATAATAACTCTATGTTTAACGACATAAAAAATCTCCTGAAAGCGCCAATAAGTCATTTTGTGGCGGTGATGAATGACATTTCACCAAATGGGGTCGATAAGGTCTGTGATTGGATGTTGTGAAATTGATTAATGGATAAGGCGTATTCAATTTCACCGGCATGCAATGATAAAGAGCCGTTAGCCAGCTCAACGGGTAAGCGACCTATCACGTGAAATATCGGACCGGTTCGTTGTTCATTTAGTGCCTCATGAAAACTGACAAACAGCCCATTTGGTAATAAAGCATCATAAATTTTCTTAATGCATTGGGTTAAATTATTGGCGAAATAGAGTGACATAGCCGCCAGAATTAGACCGTATTGACCGCAAAAATCATCATGATTCATATCGCCGCTGACAAGGCGGATATTGCCAGTTAAAGTCGGTGAGTCCTGATCGAGCTGTTTTTTCAGTGCATTACAGCATGCAGGAAGATCGAACAGGCTAACCAAAGTTTCGGGCTTTGACAGAAAAATGTCTTGTGCTAACTGAATAGAACCGGCACCGAGATCTAAAATTGATGTAACACTTTGCCATTGATGTTGTTTTTTTAGCAATGGCAGTAAAATGCTATTTCGAATGCTTTTATGGAAGCAGCGCAGATCATTAATCGACTCTTCCCACACGTCGAAATCATGGTTATTAGCCTCAGGCTGAGATTTTTTTTCAAGACAGATTGCATCTGCTAAAAATGCGCTGTTCATTGACTTTACCTTGCCTAAATGGGACAAAGTTTCACCTAAATATTGCTCAGACCCGCTATTAAGGTAAGGTAAGTAAGAGTGCGCGACATGGTAGTGATCATCCTCTTTTACAAATATATTAAGGGCCGCCAAGGCATTGAGCAGCAGCTTTAATTTATGCGGACGAAGCTTGAGCCGACCCGCAATGACTTCTGCCCGCACGGGGCTGGTAAAGTGATCAAATAGTTTATTCTCGATCGAGAATTGCACCATCTGCCATCGAATTGGGCCTAACATTAAATCAAATAATTTGTGTTGCTCGGGTGTGCCTGTTATTAACTGATTCATGAGGGATTACCATTGATACTTGGCAGTTAGCGATATTGTGCGTTCTTGAGTATCTTCAACCACGACCCCGTTTGGGGTATTAATCGCGCGACTAAATACCGATTCATTAAAGATATTATTTGCAGCTAACGTGACAGTGACAGGATCGAATTGGTATGTCATCGTAAGATCAACAGCTTCATAAGAATCTTGTTCCAGCGTATTAGCGCTGTCAAAATAATAATTATCACTACCGCGTACGACCATTTGGGTTGTCATGG
This sequence comes from Gammaproteobacteria bacterium, assembly GCA_013214945.1. Taxonomy (NCBI): domain Bacteria; kingdom Pseudomonadati; phylum Pseudomonadota; class Gammaproteobacteria; species Gammaproteobacteria bacterium. The sequence goes on along the minus strand of JABSRT010000026.1, from coordinate 64,136 downwards.
CTGATACTGGTTGATAATTGACTGTTAGTGCCCATGTGAAATCAGGAGTGTAAGGGAGTGAATTGTCTGATAAAATTTGTGTACCAGTCTGGCCGTTAAAAAATACCTGTGCGATGTGTTCTTTTGCTTCACCTTGTTGCCAGCCCAGATTCGCCAATATTGACCATTGGTTATTTAGGCGGGCGTTGATGCTGTATTCGATCCCGTAAATCTCAGCCTTAGCTGCATTGGATATTTTCTGAGTAAAACCAGGAAGAATATCGATCATTTGTTTATCTTTGATTTGATTGAAAAACACACTCAAATCACTGTTAATAGTTTGGTCTAGCCATTTACTTTTATAGCCAAACTCATACGAAGTAGTATGTTCATCTTCATAGGTAAATGTTTCTGCTGAAGTAGCCGAACTGTAATTAAAGCCGCCAGGTAAATAACCATTTGACCAAGAAAGATAAAGTAATGCATCTTGAGTTAGATGGTAAGTGGCGGTAATGGTTGGTAATACTTGAGTTTCGGATAGTTTTTCAGAGTAGGCTGCATTAACCATCATATTAGACAAAGATTGTTGGCCCTTTTGCGATATGCGTTCGACTCTAGCCCCCGCAGCCAGTGATAACTGAGAGTTAATTTGATACTGGGCATGGCCAAATCCTGCAAGGCCATGTTGCTCATTGCTAGATATTCTGCGCAATGATTGCATTCCCATCGTGAAATCAATATCGGTATCTTGTTGATAAAAATGGGTGCCGATTGACCATTTTAGGCGAGGGTCGCCAGTAGTCGCCAATCGGAACTCTTGCGATAACATCTTATCGTTAAAATCAGACAAGGTCGCAGGTATTGGAGCGGGCCCGGTATCTAGATCCATCACAAATTCTTGTGCATAGTCGGTATAACCGGTGATTGCCGTCAGTTTTTTATTGCCAAATTCGTGGTCAATGCGCAAGGATTGAATTGCACTTCGTTGTTGATCATCGGTTGGGGTACTGTAATTAACCGTGAATGCATCGGTAGCAAACTGGCCCGTTAAATAACGCATTTTTGCTCGACCACCGTCACTGTCTTGCCAGTGGCTGCGAAAGTTTATTTCAGTGTCGCTACCGAGGTAATAAGTTAGCGCACCGACAATGTTGAGCTTTTCGAGTTTATTTTCATCATTAGAGCGAGGGTACAAGTTGTAATAAGGGCTGTCAGCGCTTAAGTATTTCATATTTAACGAAGCAGCTATGTCATCAACCCCACCTGAAACGCCAGTCTCTACCTCATGTCCTGACACCCAACTATTACTGCCATCCGTTTGTAAGTAACGATATTGAGCCCATGCTTGAGTTTCAAAGCCCGGAGTTTTAGTTTGTACTTTTATAACACCTGCCTCGGTATTTCTGCCGTAGAAGCTACCTTGCGCGCCTTTGATAATTTCAATGGTGTCAATATTGAGCCAATCCGTTGCTTGTTTTACGCCCAAAGGCAATGACACATCGTCAAGCATATAGCCGACAGGAGTAGATGTACCGGTATCGAGCGAGGCATTACCACGAATAACTATACGTGGTTGAACCGATGAGTTTTCAATCGTGGTATTAGCGGTATATTGGATTAACCGCTCTATTTGATTCAATCCTGAGCCATTAATATCTTTTGAATCAACCACTTTTATACTGGCAGGAATATCTTGCAGCGATTCATTCCAATGACGTGCTTCTATTACAATTGTTTCTAAAGGGGTGCTTTGTTGGCCGCTGGCTACGACAGGAAGCAACAATAAACTTAAAGTGGTGTGAGTCCATTTCATGTTAAAAATCCAAGTGATAGATAAAGAAAGCATCACTATAGAGAGTTTGAAATGCTGTGATATCAAATGATGAACGCAACCCTATCAAATGCAGAACATCGATTGAGAGTGTTCGTAACTTGATATAAATCTGCTCGCAATTTTATATTTTTATTGTGATTTTTATTCTTAAATAACGGCTATTAAATCCAGTTACATCGCTGATGCATGAATAAACCAGAGGTTGTCGCCATTGTTATGACCTTATATCGGTTGTTTCAAGCCTTCGCTGTGATTTAAACGGAGATTTTATGAATAAACGGATAATGTATGAATAAACAAAAAATACCAATCTGGGGTTTAAGCGTCTTACTTGTCGTGGTAATGGCGCTACCAGTATTAATTCTTTATGCCGTAGGCGCATTGGCTACTTATATGGTGGCGGATTCAATTTTAGATACAAAAATGTTGAGTGGATTCACTCTTAGTGCTTTTGGCGTTGCTGCAATACTGTCTTTAAAGGCGGGGAAATGGGTGAAAAGTATTGGGGTCAAGCGTTCGCTTTATTTGCATTTTGTGGCTGTCGCTGTCGGATTTTTCTGCCTAGTGAGATCTGACAGTTTCATTTTAATGATTGTATCTGTTGCCATCTGCGGCATTTCACTGGCAATGTCTAACCCATTAACAAACCAAATTATTATTTTGCAAGTTCCTACAAAAAGCAAAGCCGCTATGGTGGGATTTAAGCAAGCAGGGGTACAAATGTCGGCTCTGGTTGCTGGGATGATATTTCCTTTACTTGCACAGCAATGGGGCTGGCGCACTGCATTTTCTTGCGTTATTCCCGTTAGTATTATTATGTTAATCGTGGCATTTTTATTTGATTGGGAAACAACTAAGACCAGTGCAGCTAAAGTGGTTCGTCAAGCGAAGTTTAACTCTCATATCGGCACATTAATGATGATGCAAGCTTGTGCTGGGCTGTTTTTAGCGCCTTTTATTACTTTTGTTCCAAGTTTTGCCGTTGAACAAGGAATGTCAGTTGACGACGCGGCATTTTTGATCACTGTATTTGGCTTGATGGGGATCTTCTCTCGGATGTTTATGACGTCGTTATCAACTAAATTTGATAGTGAGGCAGGCTTAATTTTGGTTTTGATTATTATTGCCGCCACGGCTGTGATACTGACATTTACGGCTACCGAAGCAACAATTTGGCAAATTTATGCCGGAGTGATCGGAGTTGGAGCCACTATCGTGGCGACAAACGCATTAGCGATGGCAATGATTATGCGACATGACTGTTTTGGTGATGTGCCCTATGCATCGGGGCTTGTGTCTGCGGCGTTCTTCACTGGCTTAGCCCTTGGGCCATTGCTATTCCAATTAACTAAAAGCCTTATTTTGTCGTCTTATTCAGGCTTGGGATTTATGTTAGCGGTATTGTTGCTGTTTGCGGTAAGTGTGATTAGCCTAAGCATTCCGGCTCAGGAATTACAGGAAGTATCCAAATGAATGATTCGACCTTTGGTTTGTTAGCCTTTAGTAATTTTACCCCTAACATGCTTTTTGGTATCACTGTGGCGTCTGGTTTAATGTTGGCTTTGGTCATTGATTTAGTTTTACTACCAGCGCTGATATATTTTATCGACGCGCGTCGCTCTATTTTATTGACGAGTAAAAATTATGCTTAATGTAATCGTTATAATGGTGTTATGCAGTTTAGTGCTGCTCAATGTATTAATCATTATTACAGTGTCTAGTAAGGTGAGCTTTTGGCCGCCAGTGCAATCTAAATTTAAATTGGTAATTAACTGGGTACCTACTGTTATTTTTATGGGTGGAATAGCCGTTATTGGGCTGTTAGATTGGAATTCTTATAAGTTCGATTATCTGATCTTAAAGTTATTAGGCTCAGGCTTGATTGTCGTCGGTCTTTATATTGCAATTAAAGGACTGTTTACTTTTAAGATCATGAAAACACTTGGGGTATCTCAAGATGGATTACAAAATTCCGGTATTTACAGCTTAACCAGAAATCCACAATATGTGGGTGATATCATCTGGCTGATCGGGTATTTATTATTAACAAACTCGTTCTTTTTGTGTTTTTTAATCCCGCTTGCTATCGGGTGGTTTTTATTGGCTCCTCGAGCTGAAGAGCCGATGTTACTGAAGCTTTATCAGCAAGATTATGTCGATTACAGCCAAAGCACGCCGAGGTTTTTGAGTTACGCTTGTACCGCGAGATATTTACGAAATAACCATAAAATATTGAGCGTTTAAACGATGGTAACAAGCTATAAGCTTGTTAATGAATATCTCGTAAATAACAATTGAGACTTATTAAGTACGGAGCTGAGTATTAAAGTTTCGCTATGAAAATTGTGAAAATTATAGCCTTTGTTGCTAGCTAGCTTGAAATGTCGACGATTCGCAAAATGAACTAGTAATAAACAGGTCATTGTTATATTCTATAAGTGTTTAATTTATCTATACTAAATACTTGTTTTGACGGAATGTTGAACGGCCAAGGTTGTGCTGATAATGTAAGTGGATCTTTGGTGAGGCATAGCAATGAGGAGGCTGTTATCAAAGAAGTTATTGGAAATATTTACGAAACAAATAAAATGTTATTAGAAATTAGTGATGACGTTGTGACTAAATTTTTTAAGCCAAGTTCTGGCTATAAAAATCGCTATCGACAGGAAAAAGAGGCTTTATTGCGAATGGAGCATGTCGATAATGTCCCACGCTTAATTAAGGCTAAAGATCTAAATACGACGCTATTTATGTCACGCCTGCCGGGTCGTAGTGTGACCGAGCTTAGTGAAATAAATTTATCTGACCTGACTAAGATTGTAACGCAGATGTTAGCAGCGGGGGTTGCACGCCATTCAATGCCAATCCGCGATATCTTGGTTGACGAACAAGGCTTGTTAAGTTTAGTGGATTTTGAGCGTTCAACCCTGCGTTATCAAACGTGGCGACCTGATTGGATTATTGCTAAAAAAGTTACGCAGTACCATTTATCACGATTAATTAGCGAACATCAACCACAGTTGCTATCGGCTGAGCAGCAGCGCCAACTCGATAAAGCGAATAAAATTAGAAACTCTCTGAGTATTTTTAAACGTTTGAGAACTCATTTTCGCCAGTCACGTAAATAACCTAACTTTCGGATAACCTAGGCACCGGATAAGTGAATTTTCCCAATGACGAGTCATATTCATGGCTCGTTCTGCCCAATTTTCTCGCATCAACTTCATAATTAAATATTATCAAAACTATAATTAATGATAATTTTATTTGTATTTCATTTGGCTGTAAATTGTATTTGATCACCTCATCAGTAAACCACACGGTTTATTAGAGATTATTACGGAGCAAAGGCCAGCTATGAAGTTTTTACACACGATGTTAAGAGTCTGTGATCTTGATAAATCAATTGAATTTTATACCCAGGTACTGGGAATGACGGTACTGGAAACAACAGACAACGTGCAATATCGCTATACCTTGGTGTTTGTCGGTTATGTTGATCAAATTGACGGTACCACGATTGAGTTGACCTACAATTGGGATACCACTCAGTACGAGCATGGCAATGCGTTTGGTCACCTCGCCTTGGGAGTCGATGATATTTACGCGACCTGTGACAAAATTAAAGCACTTGGTGCCAACATCACGCGTCAACCTGGCCCAGTTAAAGGCGGATCAACCCATATTGCCTTTATTACCGACCCAGACGGCTATCAAATTGAACTTATCCAGACTCGCTAATTAGTAGGAAATACCAATGAACAATACACTGTTTCAACCCATGCAGCTGGGTACGCTTACGTTAAAAAATCGGATCGTGATGCCTCCAATGACTCGCTCGCGCGCAAGCCAGCCGGGCAATGTTGCCAACCAAATGATGGCCGATTATTATGCGCAGCGCGCATCTGCTGGTTTGATTGTAGCCGAGGGCACTCAAATTTCGGCCTTAGGTCAAGGCTACGCATGGACGCCTGGCATATATAGCCCAGCGCAAATAGCAGGATGGCGCAAAGTAACGGCGGCGGTTCACGCCAATGCTGGGGTGATTTTTGCGCAGCTGTGGCATGTGGGTCGGGTTACTCATCCTGATAACATTGGCGGCGAACAGCCTATTTCGTCGTGTGCAAAAAGCGCTGAAAATGTAAAAGTATTTATTGATAATGGTACTGACGAACCTGGTTTTGTCGACGTGGTTACACCGCGAGCGATGACCAAATCAGATATTAAAGATGTTATTGGCCAATACCGCCAAGCGGCATTAAATGCAGTTGCTGCAGGATTTGATGGCATTGAGTTACACGCCGCTAATGGTTATTTAATTAATCAGTTTATTGATTCTAAGGCCAATGATCGCACTGACGAGTATGGTGGCTCGGTTGAAAATAGACTACGTTTTTTGAGCGAAGTGGTGACAGCTGTGGTCGACGCCATTGGCGCTGACCGTGTTGGCGTGCGTCTGGCACCCTTTACCTCACTTAATGGCACAGTAGATGCTACGCCAGCAATAACCTATGCCGCGGCAGCAGCGCTACTAAACCGTCATAAGGTCGTTTATATTCACATTGCTGAAGTCGACTGGGATGATGCACCTGACACCCCTAAAGCCTTTAAGTCTGCGGTTCGTGAAGTATATCAAGGCGTGATAATTTATGCGGGTCGTTACAACGACGACAAAGCGGCACAGGCAATCGATACGGGAGTCGCAGATATGATCGGTTTTGGACGACCTTTTATCGCCAATCCTGATCTACCTAATCGGATTAAAAATAATTACCCGCTGGCGTCGCACAATCCTGACACATTGTTTGGTGGGGCAGAGCAGGGACTAACTGACTACCCAGATTACAGCGCGAATTAATCGATAATTTTGATATCCGTATTTATTAATAAAGCGCTTGCCCGAGTGCTAGTTAACACTCGGGCATATTTGTTCACGTTATCGATGCGGCGATATAGCGCTAAGATGTTGGGTATAAGCAGTTAAGTAGCTTGTTCAACTCATGCTGATTGTTGTATATGTGCGGCGAAAATCGTGCACCATCAATACGTTGATCAAACAATATCCCTTGTGTTTGCAACCGATTTATAAAACTCGCTTGCCCCTGACCCATATCAATAATAGTGGTACCACCGCTACGCGCTACATCGCGCGGGCTAACAAGATGCTCAGCGTGCAACGCTTGCCATAGTTGACCATTTAAATCGCGGTTGTGCGCATAGATTTTATCTAGACCTATCGCCAAGGTGTTGTTAATGCTGTTAGCAGCCAGACAGTAGGGCAGCACTGAAGGGGTTCCACCCCAAAATCGCAGGGCGCTAGGGTGGTAACTAAAGTGCTCAATATCAAATTGAAACGGATCTTGATGGGAAAACCACCCGACATCTATCGGATTACAACGCGCTACATTTTCGCGTTTTAGCCATAAAAACCCCGCGCCGGGGCCGCCGCAAAGCCATTTTACGCACGAACCCAGTATAAAGTCAGCATCCCAAACTTGGCAGTCAATCGGCATTACGCCAACTGACTGCGCAATATCTACGATGGTGACAATACCGGCGCTGCGGGCCATTTTACAAATTGGCGCGATATCTAGCCGACAGCCGCTATTGGAGTAAACATGGCTCAGTAACACTAAACCGACATCTGCGGTGAAAACTCGTTGCCACGCTTGATTATCATGGACATTAAAATTGTCATCGAGCAGACGTAGCTGATAACCCAATCGCTCGGCTTGTCTGGCGACAAAAACCATACTGGGGAAATCACGTTTAGACATCAAAATTATCGGGCGCTTAGGATCAAACGGTAGCGCCTGTAATATTTTGGTATAGGCGCTCGACAAATTGACCTGTGGACACAGCAAATCGGTTTCGGTATTGAGCAGTTTAGCCAGTGCTAAAGTAAAGCCTTCTATCGCTGTTAACCAGTGTGGCCAAACTTGCTCTGGGGTTTGCGCCCAAGGCGTGAGCATTGCTTCGTTGAGCGCCGCTTGCGTCGTTTTAGGTTGCAGCCCAACTGAGTGACTTAAAAAGTAATTGTCGGTAACGTGAAAGCGTGATCTCATATTGACTCCACACTGGCTTTAATTCGCTGAACATCTGTGTATCGGGTGGGTATATCATCTCGTGGTGCAGCCAATCGTAGATCTCGCAATGTTTCCAGCGAACGCAGCAACACGTCCAACGGCGGACCACTGGCCGTTAATTTATCCATGTGCTGCTCGTTGAGCGATTGAGCGGGTCTGGTGATGAACTTATCAACTAATTGATTGTGGTGCTGGCTGGCTGTGCGACCATGCATTTTGCAAACTTTTAAGAAAAGGCCCACAAACTGCTGATACCAATCACAGTGGTGTAATGCTGTTGGTGTCTCAATAATCTGGTCCATTAAGCTTTTCCTGCGCATACAATCCATTAATCGGCTTTGATCCTCGGGCATCATATAGAGCATTTTATCGACCAACAGCTGCGAGTAGTAGGGATGATCGGCACGGCATAAACCCAGCATCATATCGATAATATTAATCCCAGAAAAGTCGCCAGCATTGGCGCCGCGATAAATATGCTGTCCAACCCGATAAGATTTGTAATAGGGCCTTATTTGATAGAAGAATGCGTCAACGTCTAATTGGCCGAACAGGGTTGAGTTATACGAGAGCACGTCTTTTAGCGCATCGTTGGCCGCGATTAATAAATCGGCGGCCGCAGGGTTAGAGATACCTAACGGTATAATCCGAAAGAGTGCATCAGCTGCTCTTTTATAAGCGAGCACTGCGCGATTGTTATAATCATTGAAAATGTATTCGTCATTAAGCGAGGTGAAACTTTTTGCCACGCCATTGATAGCGCGGTTATGCGTGGTTAAATGGGCGGTGGCAAAACGCGGTGTTACGCCGAGCGAAGCACCCAATTGCAAAGCCAGTGCTGACGCTTCAACGAGCGGTGAGCTGACTTCTCTGCTCGGCTCGGTGATATCGTGACGGCGACAAGCGGCCATATAAAAACCAACATTACCTAATAAATCAAAACCTGCATCAAAGCCTTCATCGGTATTGCCCTCAGTGAGCAGTGCCTTTATTAAATTTGTGCCCTGCGTTTGCAAAGTGGTCTTTATTTCATCACCGACACCAGTGACATTAGCGCGATCGGTCTGTTGAATATACAGCTGTTCTAACGCGGTATTCATCTGGACAAATTCTGTGCGGATCCATAAATCAAATCGTTCAACATTGGCGGTCATTATTGCTGTCCCTTTATCCGATGGCCCGCTGGAATTAAGTTGGGCATAAAATAAACAATAACAGGTTTGTTTGCTGATACAAGCGGTTGGGGCAAGAGTGAGCAAGCCGTAACACAAGGCGTTGGTAAAATTCGAGATGTCTATTGATGAGAATAGGCGGTTTAAAATTGATTAATGGTCGCTAATCACGGCTTGTAATAAGGCTTATTGTTATTATGCTGGGCGTAGAAAAAATAGACAGCTGATAGGAGCGGTAGAGAGTGGTTAACGGATTACCGCTCGAACTAATCAATAACTTGCTAGCATGTACGTTATGCCCGCTAGCCAAGACTAGGGGCATAATAGATAACGAGGTTAAGATTGCTGCTTTAATACGTTATCGATGTCGGCGGCGCTGTGGCGTTCAAGTAATTGTTCTGACTCTTCGCCCCATGCTCGGTTAACCACAATGCCGCGTTTTACCGCATTACGTTGTGATATTTCAGTGGCCCAGCGAAGTAAATTAGGGTAACTGGCGACATCAAGAAACTCACTAGCTTCATAGAGTTTACCAAGCACCAAATTGCCATACCACGGCCAAATGGCCATGTCAGCAATGCTGTATTGGTCGCCAGCAATAAATGGGTTGTTGGCCAGCTGTTTGTCTAACACGTCAAGTTGGCGTTTTGCTTCCATTGAAAAACGATTAATTGGGTATTCAAATTTTTCAGGTGCGTACGCATAGAAATGACCAAATCCGCCGCCAAGGTAAGGTGCAGAGCCTTGCAGCCAAAACAACCAATTCATCACTTGGGTGCGAGAGTTGAGATCTTGCGGTAAAAAATGGCCAAATTTCTCGGCCAAATATAGCAAAATAGCCCCTGATTCGAATACATTAATCGGGGTGTCTGTTGAACGATCGACCAAGGCCGGAATTTTAGAGTTTGGGTTTACCCCAACAAAGCCAGAAGAGAACTGATCGGCATCACCAATTTTAATTAAATAAGCATCATACTCAGCGTCACTAACACCAAGGGCTAGCAGCTCTTCTAACATGATGGTTACTTTTTGGCCGTTAGGGGTCGCCAGAGAATAAAGCTGCAATGGATGAGAACCAACGCTCAGATCTTGTTGATGCCTCGCGCCAGAATCAGGGCGGTTAATACTCGCCCATTCACCGCCATTTTCGCTATCCATGGTCCAAACTTTAGGTGGTACATACTGATTGTCCATTTTGTTTCCTCGTTGGTGTCGTGTTACGCAGATTCAGTCTAGCTGATTATCTTTTGATTTTTTAGCCAATTTGGCCGTTATCATAATGATCTATATGGGGGCAATTTATTAAAATAGAAGATTGGTATTAAGAGTCATTGATAAAAATAGTGAGGATTAAACATAAAACGGCATGTTTTCCGCCCAAATGAGTGAAAAACATGCCGTTTTTTATTAGTTACTGCTCGCTTAATCAGTAAATGTATAGGTTAGGGTGCCGCCACTGTAGGTGCCAGATTGGTATAAACCGTCTTCTTGGCTGCCTGTTGAGCTGCCGCCAAAGTATAGGTCATAGCTTTCTTCATTAGTTAACTGTGGTGAAGAGAACACCAGCGATTGGTAATTTTTCTCTGGTGCAAAGGTCAGCAGTTCAGCGCCATCATTATCGATAATCGAGACAAGTTGGCCAGCCGACTGGGTGCCAAACGTAACGCCAAGCCAGCGCTGGCTTGAGTCTGAACTAGGCGCCTGAACCATACCAGAGCTGCCAACAGCAACGAGCAAACCACCAGAAATGTCAAATGTGCCATCGTAATCAAGGGGGCCATTCATGTTCTCGGTTGGGCCATTAACTATCACAGTACCGCCAGTCATCTCGATATTGCCATTAGAGTCTAAGCCATCGCCACTGGCGTTAACGACAGTATAGCCATCATTTATTTGCAAATAATAATCGCTATTACCACTACTTTGTCCACCCGGTGTGAAACCAGAAGCATCGGTACCACCTGCGATATTTATACCGTCATCGCTGGCGATTAAACGGATCTGCCCGCCATTAATAATAACGACACCACTTTCTATTCCCTCGTAAGACTTGGAAATATTAATATCGCCGTCGTTAATTATGATCTTGGCATCGGCGTGAATTGCGTCATCACCCGCGGCTATCGCAAAACTGGCTCCATTGATCGTAATACCGTTATTGGAGTGGATGGCATCGTCTGCAGAATCGATGGTAAAGCTACCATCGTCGATAAAGATATTAACGGTCGCTTTTAACCCTTTTGCTGAGGCGTCACTAGCAAGACTTTCATTGTTGCCGCTACCAGATGTCAGCGTAAAACTACCATTGCTGATTTGAATATTGGACTTAGCTTGAATTGCATTAGCCGCCGATGTTATCTCAAAGGTGCCTGCAGAAATTGAAATATAACCTTTATCGGCATTTTCATTGTCAGATTTAAAGCCATCACCTTGGGCATCAACGGTGATATTACCATCATTGATAATCAGGTAGTCTTTGCCACGAATAGCATCGTCTTGAGCAACGACGGTTATATTGCCGTTGTTAATAATTAAGCCGTCTTTACTGGTGATACCATCATTGAAGTTGGCGTTAACGGTTAAAGAGCCTGTTCCGGTAATGGTTAAATCATCTTTACTAAACAACGCGGCATTAGGCTCATCGTCATCACCCTCAAAGAGATAATCGCTCGCATCCGTTAGCGTGTTATAAGTGCCTGCACTGAGAATAATAATAGCTTTTTCGGCGCTTTTGACATAAATCGGGGCATTTGACTCGTTGGTGATATCAGCATTATCTAAAATCAATCGGACAACGTCTTCATCGTCGGTATCGACAATAACTTGGCCGTTGTATAAAGAACCTGTTAAGCGGTAAGTACCAGCAGAGGTTATTTCCAAAATGCTGCCATTGGCCGTGGCACCAGTGCCATCAATAGTGATTGAATCACCCGCAAACTCGATCAGTACTTCGTTATTACTATCCCATTGATAATCAGTAGCCTGTTCGTGACCCGCTGGCGTGATAAAGTAATCTGTTGCAGATACCGTTTGCTGTTCTGAATCAGCGCTTTGATCATTGGCAGCGTCGTCAGTACTGCTAACGTCGGAGCTCTCATTAGTACTGTCAGTGGTCGTTACGCCTTCGTTGGTGGATGTTTGTTCATCACTTGCGCCACACGAAGCAAGACCTGTAACCAGACTTAGTTGGGTGACTAACAATAAAATAGCTTTTGTTTTCATTGGTATCCTCTAGATAAAGGTAAATTTCATAGAGGTTATAACAAGTCACTCGATAAGTAATATCAACGGGAGTAAAAACACAAATAATACACATTTGCATCTTAATGTCTGGATATTTAGACGACAGCTATCTTGAAAAATGCCGCACTGTTAAATTTTTAATCCAGTCAGGTAATCTTTAAATAATTATTTTTATGGCGGCTGGTCAGTAAGTGGCAGTTTTAAAGTGAACTCAATGCCACCCTCTGGTCTATTGGCACATTCAATCGTACCATTTAAGGATTGGGTAACTAAATTGTATACAATGTGCATGCCTAAACCACTACTTCCTTTACCACGTTTAGTGGTAAAAAACGGGTCAAATATTTTTTCAATATTTTCGGCACTAATACCACTGCCAGAGTCATTATAGGTAAAATTAAGGTACTGATCCGAAATTGAAAAATCCAGCCCGATATTACCAGATGTAGCATGTTCAAAACCGTGGGTTAATGAGTTCATGACTAAGTTGGTGATAATTTGAGTGAGGTCGCTGGGATCTCCCCAAAGAGATATTTTGCTACTACAGTGTAAGGTTATTTGGCAATCAATCTTCTTAAGTGCTGGCTTTAGGCTAGCTAGGATCTTCTCGGTATATTCTTTAACATTATATAAACGTAAATTTTTGTTTGATTGATCAACAGCCACTAGTTTGAAGCTATTCACTAACTCTGCCGAACGTCTTAAATTAGTATTTAAGATCTCGGCACAGCTGGTTGTATCTTCGATGTAATGATCAAAATTTTCGCGGGTAACCTTGTTGAGTTTAAATTGTTTAGAAAGTGTCCTAGTTCTATCGCTAAGGTGAGATGAGGCTGTTATAGCAATGCCGATAGGCGTGTTAATTTCATGTGCTATGCCCGCTACAAGCCCCCCTAAAGAGGCCATTTTCTCCGACTCGATTAATGATAATTGTGCAATTTTTAATTTCTTTAGAGACTCTTGCAGTTGTTGGTTCTTCTTTTCTAGCATTGAGGGGCTGGGTAATTTAAGGAATATTGGGATCACAAACCAAATGATAATACCTGCCATAACCGAGGTGAATGCGGTTATGGCTTTAATCATTGCTGAAATGCCATAAATTGGCTTCCAGATGATAATAGCGCTAACGAGGTGTGATGAACCGCAAGCCAGAAATATAATGGATCCAACTAAGATAAAAAACCAAGGATAAGGTAAGTCTTCGCGTTTTCTAACAAATATAATGACAGCGATGGTAATCGAGAAATAAGCAAGCGCAGTCAATACATCAGAGATCACCGATGTCCAGAGAATGTCGGGTTGCCATAAGTAGCACATACCATGTGGCATAAAATTACTATTTTCAAAAAAGGACGAATCAGCCATGGTTATAACCTTAGTCAAACCCAAATTCACTACATCACTAACACTACAAGTACCTCTGTCTAATTCTAGTAGAAAAAATCAGAATTTATCATTATTGATAATAAGAAAAAAGAGAATAAATTATGCGGCGGTGGTGAGCAACCCGAAGGGGCAATGCCTTTGCATGGAATCAGTTGTAGTGAAATTAGCCCTTTAATAAAGGTTGTTTAAATGTGGTGGCGTCAGGGTGATTTAAAGCTACTGTACAGATGGTCGAATTGGTTCTTTGTTTATTGGAATGGGCGTTGTGTTAGCGAGAGTAGAGCAATAACGTAGCGGCAAACAGTAATAGCCATCTGCTAACGTATATTCGTTATTGCAGTAATACGTCATGTAATGCACTAACTAATAGCGTTAGCGCATTACAGTAACCGTTAATATTCGATGGCCTTTTTGCAGTAATACCGCTCGTAAAACAACAGAACCTTAGTTCAATGCCGACGATATACTAACTCGGCACCTTACATTTTAGGCTAACGAAGCCGCGGCACTCACCGTTTTATGGCGCATTAGCAGTTTAAAGGCCGCTGGCACAAAGTAAAATGATAATAACGTGGTTAATACGGTGCCGCCCGCAATAGCCACGGCAAAGGGTGGCCAAAAGCCACCGCCCGCTAAGATCAGCGGTAAAAATCCACCAACGGTGGTGATCGTTGTTGAGGTAATATGGCGGGTACAACTTAATACGGCATCGATGATCGCATCGCTATCACCAGCCATCGCTTGCGGGTTTGTTTTTAGTTCAGCGACTATCACAATCGCGGCATTAATCGCTAATCCCATTAAGCCTAATAAACCAATAATCACGGTAAAGCCAAACGGGTAATTAAACAGATATACACTGAGTAATCCTAGGCCAATTGATTGAAAGGCAGAAAGGAAAATTAAACCACCGAGTCTAAATGAATTAAAAAGTAACACTATAATGGTAATAAGCAGGGTCATAATAACCCCTATACTGGCCATTAAATTGCCTATTGCATTGTTGCGTTTGGCCGCCTCACCGCCAAATTCCAAGCGGTAACCTGCTGGCAGGGTAAATTGTTGTTTTTCTAATTCAATTTGCAATCGTTTGACCACAATTGAAGGTAATATCCCCGCGCGAATATAGCCTTCAATCACGTTAACCCGACTATTGTTGCGGTGAGGAATAGCGCCAAGGCTAGGCTTAATGCTTAAGCTTGAAATTGCTGACAACGGTATGCTCGTCTGACCGTCACCTGAGATAAGGTTTAAGTTATATAAGTCTTCAATATCTTGGCGGTTATCACTGCCTAAACGTACTCGTACTGGAATTGATTCGGTCGCTTCGATAACTGAACCGCCAGTTTGCCCCTGTAATGCCGATTGTAACTGCGCAGCTATCGCGTTAAGTGACATACCTGACAGTTGAGCTGCGTCTTCGTTGATTTTCAGCCTGACTTTCGGTGTGCCAGGTTGTAAGGTCGCTCGTGTATGAATAACATCCTCGGTAGTCGACAGTATACGGCGCAGTTCAAGCCCTAATATTTTTAAGGTATTGAGATTAGAACCATAAAGTCTCATTTCAACGGGCGCATTAAACGGAGGGCCTTGTTCAAGTTTTCTAACTAATATTTGGGCAAATGGAAATTGCTGATCGAGCTGTTGTTGCAGCTGAGGAATTAGCCGGTTAGCCGCCTGATAGTCGTGCGCGGTGATCATCGCCTGGGCAAAATTAGCCGCGCCTTCATTGCGTGGCACCATGTTGTAATAGAAAGAGGGCGCATTGTTACCAATAAACCAACGCACATCCTTTATACCTGATTGCTGGTTTAACACGGCGCTGATTTGCTTGGTCACTGTTTCGGTTTGTAAAATACTGCTTTGTGACGGCAAGTTGAGCTCAATATGAAACATATCGCGATCAGACGCTGGGAAAAACTGCTCTTGTAACTGTCCCGCCAACATAAATCCTGTCAAAGGTAAAATAAACACTAAGGCAATTGCAGTGCGTGGCGCGCGAAGTACCATCGCCAACGAGCGTCTAAATAGCTTACTAACGCGCTCGAGCCGCACGCCGTTGTGATACCAACGCTGCTTGCTTGCGTTATTGACTCGGACAAAACGTCCCGCTAACGTCGAGACAATGACATGGGAAATAATGTAAGAGCCAATTAAAGAAAAGATCACGCTTAGTGCAATGCCACCGACAAATTCACCCGCAGGCCCGGGCATTAGAACGATAGGCATAAAGGCCAAAATTGTTGTCAGGGTTGATCCTAATAAAGGCAGCCATAAATGTTTTAGGGTTGAAATTACCGCAGCAGTGGCTTTGGCACCTTGTTGCAAGCGTTGCTGAATGGTGTCGACCATTACAATAGCATTGTCAACCATAATACCCAGTGCCACCACCAGTCCGGTGACTGACATTTGGTGAATAGGCAGGCCGTAATATTTCATCACACTTAGGGTAAATAATACCGTTAATGGCAAGGACAACGTCACGACAAGCGCCGAACGCCAACCTAACGACAGCAGTAACACCACGGCGATTAAGCCAAACCCCACCAGAATATTCTCGACCAGTTCCTTTAACCGAGTATCGGTGTAGCTGTTTTGATTAAACAGGATCTCAAGTTCAATATTACTGGGTAAATTTTGGCTAAATTGTTCAAGTCGTTGTTCAACCGTATTGCTCCATTGATCTATTCGCAGCTTAGGCAGCATTCTGGTGCCAACCACAACAGCCGGTTGGTCTTCGATGTTGACTAGCTCAGTGGCTGGTGACTTAATGTGGCGACTGACCGTTGCGATATCAGCGACTCGGGTAATATAACCGTGCTGGTCATTAACTAATGGTACTTGGCGTATCCGATTTACTGAATCGAAATCACCCGTTAATTCAACCTGTAATTGGTTATATGGATTAACAAGTTTGCCAGCGCTAACCTTAGCATCCGATGCCGCAAGGTGCTGAGCGATATCGGCGACCGACAATCCCATGCTGGCAATACGGTCTGGGTCTATTTCCAACAGAATTTCTTCTTCTGGTTCGCCATAAACATCCACAAAATCGGTTCCGCCAACCGTACGTAACATGTTTTTTAACTCTTTAGCATAACGACCGAGAATGGCTAAGTTGGCATCGCCGCTGCCGGCCCACTTTAAGCCAATTAACATGGTAAATGCGTAACCTCGGTCATCATCGAGTCGTGGTACTGACGCGGCGCTGGGTAATGATGGCGTGACATCATTAAGCAGGTCGCGCGCCCGTGACCAAATTGGTACGGTGTCGGTGATGCTGTCTTTTAGTTCAATTTTTACCAGTGATACACCTGGCCGCGAGGTTGAAGTAATGTTTTTTATTTGCGATAACTTACTTAACTTACTTTCAATGAGCTCGGTGACAAGGGTTTCAACTCGCTCGGCGCTGGCACCAGGCAAGGCTGTAAAAACACTGGCGACTCGGTTCGTTATGCGCGGATCTTCAGTACGAGGTAAGGTTGATAACGCGCCCAAACCAGCAACAATTAACACAATAATCATTAATGCCAATAATCGACCATTTTCAATAAAGGCTTTTAACATTATTGTTGCTCCGCCAGTGCGATACTATTTGCTAAAACATCGCCACTGGTGACTAACTGGCCGGGTACTAGGCGGTGCAGACCCGCGGAAAGGTAGCGTTCGCCATCATTTATTGCACCACTGATGTAAGCCTTTTCTTGGGTGAGGTATAAAACTTCGACATTACGGCTTTGCAAGGTGAATAACGCGGCTTGTTGCTGTGGTTGCAAAATATAGAGATTCCACAAACCACGAACTCCATCGGTAAGGGCGGAAATAGGCACCCAATAACCGACATTTTTATTAGTCTGGTTCAAGTTCAAATAAGCCAGTTGGCCGTTAATTAAAGGCGAGTTATTGTTTAGTTTAAAACGCAGTTGAACGGTTCTGGTTTGTGGGTCGACATCTAAGCCTTTAGTTAATAACGTTGCCTGATGTGCCTGCTGAGCAATAGTGACAGTAAATAATTGATTTAATTTGAGCTGTTGGGCTAATGCGACAGGCACGCCGACTTTAATTTCGGGTTTGGATGTTTGCAATGTATTGATCGCTGGCGTGCCGGCGGCAACAACTTCACCGATCGAAATAAAACGTTTACTGATCACGGCATCAAAAGGGGCGAGCAGGCTAGACTTGGCTATTTTTATTTGGTTGGCGCTTAAATTGGTTTTGATCCGTTGGGCCGATAAAGTAAGTACTTGCTGTTTGGTTTGCAATTCATCAAGACTTTGCGCCGAGGAGTAATTCTTTTTGTTGAGGGTTGTTACTCGGCGCAGATTGGTAGCAAGTAATTTTTGATCTGCTTTATTTTGGCTTAACTGAACTTGAAGATCCTTGCGTTCAATTAACAGCAATTTAGTATCTTGCTGCGCGAGAATATCACCTTGTTTGACTAATTTACCTTCATCAACAAAAATGGCGGTTACTTTACCGGCTTGTTCAAAACCAAGATTAGCATTTTGCTTAGCCTGGACTTTACCAATAAATTTACGCTTAACCAAATATTGTGATTGCTGGCTTAATATATCGCTACTTGCTTGATGAGCATAAGGACTTTCACTCGGCGCTTGGGCTTGTGAATCACCACAACCAGTGACAATCAGGCTGGTCCCTAGCATAATCGTAATTAATGACAGCTTGCGCCGATTCGCAATATATACTTTTGAAAAAAACGCGGTCTGCATGGCAATATCCTATGTAATATCGTAATCTATGGAACTAATAATTCCATTCTAAATTAATCAAACTGGACTGTCTAGTTTGATTAAAGAATGAGTGATGTGAGTGAAATTACAACAGTATTGAATGTACACTTAGCCAAAAAATCGCGCTACAAATATTGGTGAAATCAGATCAAACGTTACCCTGAAAATAAAAAATGCGGATCAGCTCTAAACTGATCCACATTACAGCGAACATTACGTTTTTGATCTCAAGGTATAACTCAGATTAACTCACTGAAACGTTACTGTGCCGCCAGTAACTTCAAAATTATTACGGCCATATTTACTTAAATTAGGGCAGTTATTGATGGTGCCAGTTACCACAATCGTACTGCCGGGCAGCACGTTTGAGTATTTACCTGTGCCAGCAACAATGGTTAATGTTTGTTGAACTTTAAAAGGCGTTACATTATCTGAACAATATGGGTCACCGGCGTAAACTTGCGTGATTGAATCGCCAGCGGTATACATCACCCCTTTACGTTTTTTATTCACAAAAGTGTGACTTAAGCTGTAATCGGGATTTAATAAACCTTTCATTACGCCTTTAAGCTCAATATGTCGCTTTCTTGTTATTGCCGGGTTGCTATTGATTAATATAACGCGAAAGTATCCTAATTGTTCTGTTTCAGTAACAGAGAGTGTTTTTGCGAAACCTGTGATCGCAGTATAAGTACCCGGGGTTACAGCATTGGCCGTTGCTGAAACTAAACTCAGAGATAAAACTACGATGCCTAAAACATTAGTTCTGTTCATTAATATGTTCCTTATATTAGTTAATTATTTTAAATATTAGTAAAGAGCGACCGACTTGTTGTGGTTGAATTAACAGTGCTAGCGTGCAATTGGCAATAGGTCTCCATTTTAGTGACTGTTATCTGTTGATTGTGAAATCGTTTGTTGGCTGGAGGTAATAGGTCATTTAAAGAGAACTGGACAATTTAACCAACCGATTGTCCTGATTTTAATCGTGTTTAGTTTAGTTAATTTGAGCAGAACGTGAGAGATATTTTTACGTGTTTATAAAAATCAAAGTGTTAGCAACCGTTAAACCATCATCAAACAAGATTACGAGCAATCACTTAGCGTACAAGCTTATGGTAAAGCTAATATATAACGTCATTAATTACAGGGTGTTGCTGGGATCATAGGTACTTTTGAAAAAACGCGGTCACCATGGCAATATCCGAAGTAATAACGTAACCTATGGCAATAGACAGCCCACTATTGATCATACTGGACAGTCTAGTTTTGTTAAAAGCGAGAGATATGAGTAAACTTAGAACCAAAAGTGAAGAAAAACGGGCGTTAATCCAACACGCAGCCACCGAATTGTTTTGCGAAAAAGGCTTCGCTGCGACCAGTATGGAACAAGTTGCTAAGCAAGCTGGGGTGTCAAAGCAAACTGTTTATAGCCATTTTGGTAGTAAAGATGAATTATTTACCGATGCCATTAGCTGTAAGTGCATTGCGCATAATATCGTTGACTTAGTTAATGATAAGCTCGATAACCCGCAACAGGCCTTAACTGAAATTGCGACAAATTTTATTGCGCTGATGACGTCGCAAGCTGCGGTAGAAATGCATCGAACCTGTGTTGCCGAGTCTGTCACATACCCCCATGTCTCGCGGTTGTTTTATGAAGCAGGCCCAGAACGGATGATTAATGAGCTTGACAAGGTAATGCGTGAATTTGTTAAACGCCGCTTGCTTGATATCGACAATACCCGTCATGCCGCCGTGCAATTCTTGTGTGCGATAAAAGGCGAGATTTGCATCCAGCTCGAATTTAACGTTGAAACAACCAATAGCCCCGACCAAATCAATCAGTACATTGAGAACACCGTGGCAATGTTTATTCGCGGTTATCAAATTAAATAAGTTTAAGAGTTGAGGCTTATGTCGCTGTATTACATCAACCTCAACACACTAACCTTTCGTTTAGTTACTCCTCGCTTTATTGATTAAACCGTTAAACTTTCAGTTGGGCCAAAAAACTCATAATGAATTTGAGCAGGTGCTATGCCTAGTTTGTGTGCAATGGCTAAAGCGCTTTGCATAAATGGCTTAGGACCGAGTAAATAAAATTCAACATCGCGATCCTCTGGCAATTGCTGGGCAATTAGTTGCTCGGTAATAAAGCCCGTGGCATCTGGCTGGCACGATGCTTGTGGATTGCTATAAATGTAAAAGGGCGAAATATGATCATGGGTTGCTGTTAATTGCGCAACATGGTCTTTAAACGCATGAACCTTACTGTCAAGAGCGGCATGAATAAAACGAATATCTCGTCCTGAACCGGCTTCACTATTAAGCATGCTAATTGCCGGTGTAATGCCAACACCAGCGGTTAATAATATTAAAGGTTTGGTATTTTTACGTAAGGTAAAATCACCAGCCGGGTGTAACAGTTCAACACAATCATCAAGCTTGAGCTTGTCATGCAGCAGGTTCGAGACGACACCCTCTGGTTCGCGTTTAACGCTGATGCGTAAATAGCTCATGCCGGGCGCATCAGACAAGCTGTAATTTCGACGAATTTTTTCGCCCGCTTGGGTGGTAACGATAATCGTTAAAAATTGGCCGGGCTTAAACAAGGGCAGGGCCTTGCCATCGGTGGGCTCAAAGTAAAAAGAGCTAATAACCGAACTTTCCTCAATCCGCTTAACCAACTTAAATTGACGTTGGCCACGCCAGCCGCCAAGTTGCTGCTCGTTTTGTGCGTAAGCCGTTTCTTCTGCCGCAATAAGAATGCTGGCTAATTGGCCATAAGCTTTGCCCCACGCATCAATTACTTCGTCAGTTGCGCCGTCGCCAAGCACAATTTTTATCGCTTGCAGTAAGCAACTTCCGACCGCGTCATATTGATCAGGCATTATGCCCAGCGACACATGCTTTTGAACTATTTTACTGACTGCGTCGCTTAAATTTCCCAAGGCATCGATGTTAGCGCCATAGGCGATCACTGCACTGGCTAATGCTTTTGGCTGGCTGCCTTTACCTTGGTTAGTCTGATTGAAATAAGGCACAACATCGGGATGTTGGCTAAAAAGTAACGGATAAAACGTTCGGGTAATGTCATTGGCGTGAATTTTTAATACGGGCACCGTGGCTTTAATAATTTTTACTGTGTTGCTGTCTAACATTGCCGATTCCTATGGGAAATTAATTGAGATCAGCAATCACTTATCACAAAACGTGCCAAGAAAGTAAGTCGCTGATTAATAACACTTAAAGTTTGTTCTTAAACACGAGCTAGTCAAATTGACCTAGATCAATAAACGTGTCAATTAGACCCATATTAGGTTATTATGACCTTTATGAATATTTCTCCGTTTATTGATATTGTTGAAGACTTAAATCGACAATTAACTCAAGCCCAACGTTACCAACGGCTAGTATTAGCCATTCAGCGCGCGATCCCTTGCGATGTCGTGGCGTTACTCAAATTACACGATGGTTGTTTAGTGCCTGTTGCGACAGTCGGCTTAATGGAACAAGCACTAGCACGCCAGTTTGTGATCGACCAGCACCCCCGCTTGCAACATATTTTGAGCAACCCGCAAATTACTCGGTTTGATAGCGACTGTACGTTAGCCGATCCTTACGATGGCTTAGTACAGGGCTGTGGCGAGCAATTACAAGTGCACGATTGTATGGGCTGCACTATTTTGATTGATGGCAAACCTTGGGGCGTATTAACCCTTGATTCTATGCTAGCAGGTAGCTTTTCGGCATTAGATCCGGTGGAAACCCGTGCTTATATTGCCGCTGTTGCAGCCGTTATTAAAACCAGTCAGCATATCGAAGCACTAGAGAGTAAAGTTGAGCATAACCAACAAGTCACTCAGCATTTGATCGCAACGGTTAATTCGGGTGACATTATCGGTCGCAGTGCCGCAATTAAAGATATGCAGCGTGAGATTAACACGGTTGCCCCCAGTAATTTATCGGTGCTCATTACTGGTGAAACAGGGGTCGGCAAAGAGCTGGTTGCTAAAAGTTTGCACCAGCTATCGCAACGAAAAAATCAGCCGTTGGTGCAAATAAACTGTGCCGCATTACCTGAAAATATTATTGAAAGTGAATTGTTTGGTCATGTGAAAGGCGCTTTTTCTGGCGCGATTAACCAACGTAGCGGGCGGTTTGAATTGGCCGATGGTGGCACCTTATTTCTTGATGAAGTAGGAGAGTTGCCATTGCCAGCGCAAGCCAAGTTGTTACGCGCACTGCAAAATGGTGAAATTCAGCGGGTTGGCAGCGACAAAACCACGGTAGTGGATGTCAGAATTGTCGCGGCGACTAATCGTGACTTGCAGCTTGAAGTCAAAGAAGGTCGGTTTAGAGCCGATCTTTATCACCGATTAAGTGTTTATCCGCTCTTAGTACCGCCGTTGCGTCAGCGTGATCAAGATTATTTGTTATTGGCAGGTTACTTTCTTGAAAAAAGCCAGCAACAGCTAGGTGTCGTAAAATTACGTTTACAAGCTTGTGCTATTGAACAACTGGCTCGTTATGACTGGCCGGGCAATGTTCGAGAATTAGAGCACCTGTTGAGTCGCGCAGCACTTAAAGCCATTAGCGAACAAGGGCGACATGCGAGCATTGTTAGCATTAGCGACCAGCATCTTAATTTACAGCTCACATCAGCGCCCAGTGAGCGGAGTAATCTAGGTAGTAATATTGGTGATGCTGCCAATAGTATTTCATCGGTGAGTGAAGTAATCAATGATGTTACCCAGCTAGGGCTGCGCCAAGCAACCGATCAATATCAACGTCAGTTGATTGATACGGCGCTAAGCCAGGCGCATGGAAACTTAGCCGCTGCGGCTCGACTGTTACAAATAGATCGCAGTAACTTAATTAGGACCATGCGTCGCTTAACTATGTAACTTTTAAGCCCTGAACAGGCTTTGTTTGCAGTACGCTGCATAAGTTAATGAGTTGAACGGTAACTTATGCAGCAGGACTTATTTTCTAACAATAGTCACCATTGCAACTGGGCCATGCCAGTTGTAAGTGGCTCGGCTTAGATCGGCTTCGCCATGAATACCTGGGCTCGGGTAAATATATCCTTCACCTTCGTCTTCAGGAGAAAAGGGCACTCCCGCGCAATGCGGGCCAGGAATGTTGGCACACAATTCATCATTGGTTTCACTGCCACCATCATAAGCTTTCATGTAATAAGTCACCGGCATATTACGTTTTTTGGGTAAGGTCATGCCCAGCATCGCGACTAGGGTATCATTGGTCGGCAATGCCATAGCAACCAAACTTAGTTGGCGATAACGCCCCGACGCCGTTACCTCTAATTCAACGGACATGCCGGGCATCAGCAGTCCTGCGGTGGCTGCGGTATTATAGACTTCATCAACATTGGCCAATTCTTGATTTAAGCCTGAAATATCACCACCTTCGGCAATATTTATAATGTTTTGACTGGCGGCACTGCCAACCGAAAATAACGAGAAAGATTTCAAATGACTGGCCGCCAATAAAGGGGTGAAATTTATGCCTTTGGTAATGTTGGTTACCGTCACTTGATAAGTACGGCCCTGGTGATTGTAATTAGCACTGGCTTGGAAACTTAATGAGACTGCTGCGGCTAACATTAATACTTTATGATTAAACTTCATTGCGCTACTCCTGATGATTTGAGGTATGCCCAGTGAGTTGCCACTGGCTTGCTCATCAACAATAGGGCAGCGGTGTCACGGCTTAATCACGTCTTTATCACGAATTAGTCACAATGATCGAACTAAAAAGCTCACAAATGTAAATAAGTAGTTGCTGCTTATTGCGCGAAAAACTACCATGGGTTTAAAGAATGTCGTGTTAGCACTAATACCCAATATAGTGCTTAATTTCAAATGAAACATCATGTTAAGAGGTTAAGAATGACAATAGATTTTAGCGGAAAAGTAGCAATAGTTACTGGGGCCGGCAATGGGCTTGGTCGCAGTCACGCATTGGAATTAGCAGCACGCGGGGCCAAAGTAGTGATTAATGATTTGGGCGGGGCCAGAGATGGCAGCGGTCAATCCTCTGTGGCGGCACAAGAAGTAGTGGCCGAGATTATTGCGCTCGGCGGTGAGGCGATTGCCAATGGCGCTAACGTCGCTAATTTTGACGAAGTGCAAGCGATGGTCGACCAAACTATGGCCACTTGGGGCCGAATTGATATTTTAATTAACAATGCCGGGATCTTGCGCGACAAATCTTTTACTAAAATGGCACTAGATGATTTTAAATCGGTGTTCGATGTGCACGTTATGGGCACGGTTAATTGTTGTAAAGCGGTGTGGGATATTATGCGCGACCAAAATTATGGCCGTATTATGATGACCACATCGTCTAGCGGCATGTACGGCAACTTTGGCCAAACTAATTATGGCGCCGCTAAAATGGCGGTGTTGGGTTTAATGCATACCTTGGTATTGGAAGGGTCTAAATATGATATTCGAATTAATGCGTTAGCCCCCATTGCCAATACTCGAATGACCCAAGATTTAATGCCCGAACAAATATTGCCGTTACTGACTCCCTTTGCTGTCACCGCTGGCGCATTAGTTTTGTGTGATGACGACGCGCCTAATCAATTTATTTTATGTGCGGGAGCTGGTGGTTATGCGAGCGCAGCCATGCATGAAACCCAAGGCGTGATGTTGTCAGCTGCCGATCAATCGCCAGAAAGTGTCCGCCAACATTGGTCGCAAATTTCAGATCCCCGTGATCAACAAAAATTAAGCTCAGGCATGCAACAGTCAGAGAAATTTATTACCAAAGCGTTCGCACTACTTAGTGAGAAGAGTTAAGAATTAATTGAATTAAGTCATCGGATATTGGTTGAATTTGAGCCTTGTGGCACGCTCAACAAGCGACGTTTATAGTCACCAACGCCTAGTTTAGCGTTAAATCGATTGTTTTATCGGCTGGCTGGTGGTCAAAATCAATATTTGTTTTGAGCTTGCTGCTAACTGGTTATAATAGGGACTTTGTCGTTGTTATAATCTTTTAGGAAGCAAGTTTGGTCGATCCAGTAACGTCTGATGATTATCAGTTAGGCCCGTGGTTTTTTTACAGCCAGCGCCGTCAATTAGAGTCATCTGAACAGCTCATTGAGTTAACCCCAGTCCATAGTGCAATTTTATTGATATTGGTTGAACATTACCCTGAACCCGTGGCGAGTGAGCAACTTATTAAACAAGTGGGTGTTGAGCTCACGCGTAATAAACTATATCAAAGTATTGCTCGGTTGCGCCGGATCTTTAACGATTCAGTTCATCGCGCTCATTTTATTGGCACCATCCCCAAACGTGGCTACTGCTTGGTCATGGAGCCACAGCGAGTTACATCGTCGCCTCAGCTGCCTATTGCCGTTGAGTCAAGCACTGAACAATTACAAAACCCTGCAGCAGGTTTAACATCGATCAATGTGTTAGACGATTTGAGTTTTATTACTGCAGCTCCCCAAACGGCGATTATAAACAGTGAACCAGCGGCTAAAGCCTCAGCATTAGAGCCTGAGCCTGAATTTCATGTTGAAGAACCGTCTCTGGAAGCACTTTCTTTTAAAGGAAAGTCTGTTAAAGGAAAGTCTGTTAAAGAAAAGTCAGTTGAAGAACTACCTGCTGACGAAGTACTTGATCGACAGATTCAAACTGAGTGTAGAGCCAGTAGTGCCGAACCCAGTGCTAATACCAATATCAATACCAATGAAAAATTAGAACAGCCGACACCACAACCTCGCGTTACTAAACGCCGACGGCTAGCACCGTTGCTGATTATAATCAGCATGTTGGCGTTTATTACTGCCAGCTGGTGGTTTAACGATAATGAGCTTAAAGTAAGCCAAGCAACGAGCTCAGATCTTGTTTATCTTACGCCTGTTACCTTTGAGGTAAATGCTGACAATGTACCTGCGATGTTAAGCGAAGATGTTGTACAACAAGTGACTCAAAACGTCGGCTGGTGGTTAAAGCACAAAATACAACACATTGGATCGATAACCGTCGTTGAACATCAAAAGCTGGACAAATATCCACGTTTGGACACGGCATTATTTTATGCCGAAGATGGCGTACAGATTAAGCTAACTTATTATGACAGCGCCAATAGCGCTGCGATTAAGTACGCGTCACTGCCGCTAAATTACAGTGGTAGCTGGGCCAGCCAGCCAATAAACATTGCACTCACCAGAATACTTGCACCTAATGTTAAGTTGAATTTAGCGCAAGAACATTGTGAATTTAACCAGTTTGTTGGCACCAAAGAACGTAAACCTCAGTTAGAGTCAGGCTGCCTGATAAGCTATCAGCAACAGCTGTTGTTGTTAAATGAACAACTAGCAAGCGTGGAACAAACTGTTAAATCCTCGGTTGAACAACAACAAGCTGAACAATCGTTCAGTCAGCTTGTTGGCGTGCTTAAACAAAAGTTTCCAACTGATAGTTTAGGCTATCGGGCCGCTGCGCAGTGGTCGTTACGTCAAGGTGATATTGCTAGCGCGACAGAACAATACGAGCGGGTGATTGAACTAAATAACTCGCAGCTCGACAATTTTACTGCCCTAGCGCAGCTATATCGCCAGCAAGGTCAATATCAATTAAGTTTACGCTTGATCCACGCTGCACAGCGTTTAGCTCCGGTCAATAAAGAGCTAAACTATTGGCAAGCACGCGATTTGGCGCAGTTGGGATATTTCGCCCGTGCTTATCAACTAGCGAAGCAACAACTTAATTTTAGTGATAATGTAATAGAGAAATTGCGTTTTACTCATCTTAATTATGACAGCTTGGCAGCATTAGACAGCGCTGGTCTAGCAATCGCCGATCCAAAGTTGATTAAGGCCGTGGAGCAATCATTGGCAAACAATTCACTCCCACTTGATCATCCTGTTGATGCGCTTGCTATAAGTGGCCAACATTCTGTGGTTAATCTTCCAGCAAAGTGGCGTTATGTTGTATTGCTTAGCGCCAATGGTCAATTAGAACAAGCATTAGCTTTTGTCGCAGAGCATAAAATGACGCCGCTACCAGGCAATGATATAGCGCTTGTTAGCAATCAAGCTTTGTACTTGGTACATTATGCTCGGATACTGCAATTAACGGGGCAAGATAAAAAGGCCCAGTCATTGCTGCTTGCTTTAGTTGACTTTTTTAGTAACGAACCAATAGCGCCATCGTTTTATTCAACCCATTTGGCGCAAGCCTATGCACTACTGGGTAATACGACTAAAGCGATTGAAGAATTGTCCCGTGTTGTTAGCACTGGTTGGCTGCCTGATATCCGTTATGACCTTGCAAATTTGGAATTTAATCCTAATTTTAAGTCGGTGGCCGATAATTTGACGTTTATAGCCTTAGTTCAATTGGTTAACCAGCGGAAATTAAGAATCAATAAACACTGGCTAAATTTAGGGCTCGATCCAGTGAAGGAATAGATAAAAATAGTATGATATTACTACGGCTTTGCTTACTGCTTACTTTAACTCTGCTAACTCCTTATAGCAGTGCAGTAAGTGATCCGTTAAAGCCTGTCGTCGTTCAAATAAAATGGCATCATCAATTTCAATTTGCGGGTTTTTATGCCGCGAAAGAACTTGGTTATTATCAAGATGTTGGCCTAGATGTAACGATTAAAGAACGTAAGACCAAAAATTCGGTACTAGACCAAGTTTTAAGTGGCCAGGCCCAATATGGGGTGGCAGATTCAACCCTAGTGTTACACCGCTTAAAAGGGCTGCCAGTAGTGGCATTGCTGGCCAGTTATCAGTATTCGCCGTTGGTATTAATCACTCGAGCCAGAGACAATATTCTTAATCCGATCCAACTTAAAAACAAACGGGTGATGTATGGGTTAAATTCTGACGACAGCACGTTATTAGCGCTGTTCAAACAGTTTGATCTGACGATCGAAGATTATCAATTTGTAAACGTAGCTGATCCACGTAGCGCATTAGAGAATAATGAAATAGACGCCTATGCTGGTTACATCACCAATCAACCTTATTTGCATCAAGAATCAGGTTTGGCCGTTAATATCATCAATCCATCAAATTATGGTATTGATTTTATCGGTGATTTTGTTTTTACCACCGAAGCCTATTTGGCTTTAAATAGCACCGAAGTTGCTGAGTTTAAACAAGCAACCATCAAAGGTTGGCAATATGCGCTGGCCAACCCAGCGCAGGTCATTGACTGGATTATTCATGTCTATCGTGCAGAACGATCGCTTGGCGCGTTGCAAAATGAAGCCCGCATGAGTCGGCGTTTTTTTGACCAAGATCTAACTAAGCTCGGTCAGATCTCGCAGCAACGACTGCAACAGTCAGCTCAGCTGTATCGTGACCTAAACATGGTCCCTAGCCAAAGTACTTTAACGGGATTTCAGTTAACGTTGCAAACAAACAAACCCTTGGTTGATTGGCGCATTGTTGCATTTAGCTTGCTGATGTTTACGCTGGTTATGTGTCTGTTATTCAAGCTTCGGCGTAAAATAACTACTGGGCTAAATAAAATCAGTGCCTTGTTCTCAAAAACGGCCTTATTAGAGGCCCAATATCAGCACCAAATAGATCAAAATATTCTCAGCTATCGAACCGATAAAAACGATTGTTTTGTTTTTATTTCACCCGCATTTTGTGCAAAAATTGGTTATTTAGAATATGAGTTGATTGGGCGACCGAGGTCGGCTTTTTACCATCCTGAGTTTCCTTCATCGGCAGCAATAAAAATCAGCAAAAGCATTTTGTCACACTTGAGTTGGAGTGGTGAGATTATGTATAAAAACAAACGTGGTGATTTATATTGGCATCGCGCGCAGTTAGAACCCATTGTTAAAAATGACTATTTGTTAGGATATTCGTCAATTGAGTATGATATTAGTGACAAAAAACGGATCGAACAGGCGGCTGTAATCGATGCGACGACCGGCTTATTTAACCGCTTTAAGATTGAACAACTGTTAAAGTACGAATACAACAGATCTAGCCGCACTAATTTACCGTTTTCGGTCATTTTGTTAAATTTTTCAGGCATAGAATTAGTGCGCACCAAAGAAGGGGAACAGGCGCTAGACGAAATGTTATTATCGCTTGCCAATATTGTAAGTTGTGAAATCAGGTTGTCTGATACGGCAGGACGGTGGAAAGCCGAGCAATTACTGATTATTTGTCCTGAAACAACCAGTAATGGCGCTAAGTTACTAGCCGCCAAAATTTCCCGCAGTATTGAACGTTACACTTTTAGTTCGGCTATTGTGCCACTAGTACTTATTTCTGCCGATCGATTAGGCAAACGAGAAGACATTAGCCAATTGATTGAACGGCTAGAAATAAAACTAGCCAGCGCCAATCAAGGCCATTGACCTTAAGTAAATGACCTTAAGTAAATGAGCTTAGGTAAATGAGCTTGGCTCTATTCACCTTAAATGTAGCTAGCTTCGCAATATATTGGTACAACAGACCCAATGAGCTTAGATTCATTGAGCTGATTAATTGAAATGAGTGGCGCAGTGAGTATCAAGCTGCGCCGACCCGCTTTTACATACGCTATTTAGCTATCAGCGCCTTAGTCATAACTCCCTTGCTCAGTGCCGAAGGCCTGCGGGGATCCGATGCCCCAAAATATCCTTGTTGGTTAAGCATTATCGTTTGAGTACTGCCCATCGCTTGCTTAACTTTTATCTGATGACCTTTTTGCGTCAGCAACTTGACGGTATCTGGGCTTATTCCCCGTTCAATCCGTAAGTAGTCAGGCAACCACTGGTGATGAATACGCGGCGCTGCACTCGCTTCGGCAATATTCATTTGGTGGTCAATGACATTGAGGATCACTTGCAAGGTAGTGGTAATAATGCGCGAGCCACCAGGGCTTCCAGTGACGAGAAACGGAACACCGTCTTTTAATACGATGGTCGGGGTCATTGAACTGAGCGGGCGTTTCAACGGCGCAACGGCATTAGCTTCGCCACCGATTAAACCATACGCATTGGGCGTGCCAGGTTTTGCCGAAAAATCGTCCATTTCATTGTTCAGTAAAATGCCGGTACCAGCAGCGACGAGTCCTGAGCCATAGCTAAAATTAAGGGTATAGGTGTTAGATACTGCGTTACCGTATTGGTCGATAATACTATAATGAGTGGTTTCATTGCTTTCGTAAGGGGCGAGTTTACCCGGCGCGACATCGGTACTTAAGGTGACCTTGTTGGGGTTGATTTGCGCGGCGAGATCTTTGGCATAATTTTTATTCGTTAACGCAGCAACAGGCACTTTTACAAAATCAGGATCGCCTAAATACTTACTGCGATCGGCATACGCACGACGCATTGATTCGGCCATCGTATGAATGGTCGCGCTGCTATTATGACCCATTTCGCTGATTGGAAACTGCTCTAGCATATTTAACATTTGCACCAGATGAATGCCGCCAGAAGAAGGGGGCGGCATTGAAGCGACTTGGTAACCACGGTAGTTGCCGATCACAGGCTGACGTTCCATGACTCGATAGTTTGCCAAATCTTTGGTGCTTAGCACGCCGCCTGCTTGTTGAACGGTGTTACTAATGCTGTTGGCCACATAACCTGCGTAAAAACCAGCTGCACCTTGGGCGGCAATCAGTTTAAGGCTTGCGGCTAAATCACTTTGCACCAACCGCTCACCAGGCTGATAAAAACCACCGTCGGCTTTATAAAATATGGCTTGAGAACTGGGCCATTTACCTAAACGTTTGGCCATTTTTTTAAGTGAACTGGCTAAGTCGGCGGTAACCACAATGCCGTTAGCGGCTAAATCGATCGCGGGTTGCATTACTTGGCTACGTTTCATGGTGCCGTATTTATTAAGCGCCACCTCCATGCCCATGACAGTGCCGGGAGTTCCGACTGCTAGGCCGTGAAAGCGTGATAGTTTACTGTCGGCATTGCCGTCTTGATCTAAAAACATGTCACGAGCGGCCTGCGCTGGAGCAATTTCACGATAATCAAGCGCAATAGTCTTTTGCTCTTTGGCCAAATAAATCATCATAAAACCACCTCCGCCAAGGTTGCCTGCTCGGGGCAGTGTTACCGCTAAGGCATAACCAATAGCGACAGCCGCATCAACGGCATTGCCGCCGGCCGCTAAAATATCAACCCCAATTTGGCTGGCCAATGCTTCTTGAGTCGCGACCATGCCTGAATTTGCCCACACCGGATGGTGCAGTGCGAATTTGCTATCAATAGCAAGTTGCGCTGGCGTATTAGCAGCAGAAGCGGCCAACGTCACTGTCCATAATGATAAAACAATGTATTTTTTTATTTTTAGCATCGTACATTCCTTAAGTTAAACACCAATAGAAATCCTAACTTAGTCTGAAAATAGAGTTAAGGTTAGTATTTAATTAGATTTTTTTTGAGGTTGGTCCAGTGCCGTAAGAGCATGAGTGATACTGATGTTTTATTTTTGTTTAAGAGACGATAAAGTCATTGCTACAGCGGACTTGCGCGATATAAACCCCTAAAGATTTTGTGGCCTTAGGATTAGCCTTATCGCCGGAATACCGGCTGCTGAGTAATATTTAGTAAGGCGTTTTCAATTTGTTGCTTGAAATAATTTAGCGATTAGCCCTATACTGCTCCTGTTCCAATTGACAGATTGCGTTAATCCGCATGTCTTTGGAAGATCTTGTCGGAGTGCCACTGGCTGAGACCGCATTGCGGGATCCGTAGAACCTGATCAGGCTAATACCTGCGAAGGGAAACAAGAGGGATATTGATATTTCACAAATTTGCTGTGTCTGCTTGTCTGCCTACAGCCAAAATTTGATCAATTCCTACTCTTGCCACTTCTCCTGACATTCATTACTCCAACATAATTATTATATGGTGATGTTTGCATGGCTAGAATAGATAGAGAAAAAGCCCAGAAATTTATTGATGAAATCTGTGGTCAACCTTTCCCCAACTCAAAAAAAATCTATGTCGAAGGTTCGCGCCCCGACATAAAAGTACCGATGCGTGAAATTGCTTTAAGCGATACCTTGCTCAGCGGCAGTAAAGACAACCCGGTATTTGTACCAAACCAACCTTTGCATGTTTACGATACATCGGGCCCATACAGCGACGTTGATGAAACAATCGATTTACGTAAAGGCCTTGCTGCGATGCGTCGTGACTGGATCCTTGAGCGCCAAGATACCTATGAATTGGCTGAGGTTTCTTCAAACTTCACCCAACAACGCATGGCCGATGAAGGGCTAGATCATTTACGTTTTGAGTCACTGCCTAAGCCGCGTAAAGCGCTTAAAGGCAAGTGTGTGACCCAAAAGCACTATGCGATGCAAGGTATAATCACGCCAGAGATGGAATATATTGCGATCCGTGAAAACCTTAAACGTGAAGAAGTTCGCGATAAGGAATTAACACAACAACATCCAGGTTTTAGCTATGGCGCAAGTTTGCCTGAGCAAATTACTGCCGAGTTTGTGCGTCAAGAAGTTGCCCGCGGTCGCGCGATTATCCCCAATAATATCAACCACCCAGAATCAGAGCCAATGATTATTGGCCGTAACTTTTTAATAAAAATTAACGCTAATATTGGTAACTCGTCGGTAACGTCGTCGATTGAAGAAGAAGTTGAAAAGCTGGTATGGTCAACGCGTTGGGGCGCAGATACCGTGATGGATCTGTCAACTGGCCGTTATATTCATGAAACTCGGGAGTGGATTGTCCGTAACTCACCTGTGCCGATTGGCACCGTACCCATTTATCAGGCGCTTGAAAAAGTAAATGGCGTTGCTGAAAACCTCACGTGGGAAGTGTTCCGCGATACACTTATTGAGCAGGCCGAGCAGGGCGTTGATTACTTTACTATTCACGCCGGGGTATTGTTACGTTATGTGCCAATGACCGCAAAACGCGTAACAGGCATCGTTAGTCGTGGTGGTTCTATTATGGCTAAATGGTGTTTGTCACACCATAAAGAAAGCTTTTTATACGTTCACTTTAGAGAAATTTGTGAGTTGTGTGCGCAATATGATGTCGCGTTATCACTGGGCGATGGTATGCGTCCGGGTTCAATTGCCGATGCCAATGACGAAGCACAATTTGCAGAATTAGAAACCTTAGGCGAACTAACTCAGGTTGCTTGGGAGTACGATGTGCAAGTCATCATCGAAGGCCCAGGTCATATTCCATTGCACATGATCAAAGAGAACATGGACAAGCAGTTGGAGATCTGTGATGAAGCACCTTTTTATACTTTGGGGCCTTTAACGACCGATATCGCACCGGGTTATGATCACTTCACGTCAGGCATTGGCGCGGCGATGATCGGCTGGTTCGGCTGCGCAATGTTGTGTTATGTCACTCCCAAAGAGCATTTGGGTTTACCAAACAAAGAAGATGTTAAAGAGGGTTTAATCACCTATAAAATTGCCGCTCACGCCGGTGACTTAGCCAAAGGACATCCGGGCGCCCAAATTCGTGATAATGCGATGTCTAAGGCGCGTTTTGAATTTAGATGGCATGATCAATTTAACATTGGACTTGATCCTGAACGTGCGTTGGCCTTTCACGATGAAACTTTGCCCCAAGACTCTGGCAAAGTAGCGCATTTTTGCTCAATGTGCGGGCCTAAATTTTGTTCAATGAAAATTTCACAAGAAGTTCGTGATTACGCGGCCAAGCAAGAAACAATTGAAATAAAGTTACTCGATGAAACCATTACGATTGATGCTGCGATGGCGCAAAAATCACAAGAGTTTAAAGATCAGGGCAGTGAGATTTACAAGCTGGCAGCTGAGGCAAAGTAATGGCCGAACTAGCTGATACGATCCCAGTTATCTGGACTATTGGTGTTGATTGCTTAGATGGCGCGGGCATCATGGCGGATGCCCGCGCCGCAATGCATTATGATGTGCATTGCGTGACCATGGCCAGTTGCATCACGGCGAAAAATAGCCTGCTTGTTACTGCGCTGACCGCAACGCCTGTTGATCTGCTTGAAGCGCAGTGGTTAGCATTAATTGAACAAACATTAATAGAACAGAAAGTGCCGCAGGTGATAAAAATTGGTTTTCTGGCCAATGTTGATCAAGTTATTTGGCTAGGCGGTAAGTTAGCCGAACTACGTTATTCACAAATGCAACCAAGCGAAAGTGCACTGGCTACACGGGTCATTTATGATCCTGTATTGGCCAGCACGAGTGCTGGTTTTGCATTTAACGAGTCGATGTTTGCCGCGATAAAGCAATACTTGTTGCCCGAAGTTGATTTGTTAACACCAAACTTACAGCAGGCACAGCGGCTGTGCCAAGTTACCATCGATGATAATCAAGCGGTAAGCTATTTAGTGGCATTAGCCCGAACTTTATCCATTGAGTTTGAGCTCAGTGTGTTACTTAACAGTGGCCAGTTGGCACATGACCAGTCATTATCTAATGATTCACTGCCTGGTGAGTTGAGATATGACTGTTATGTAGCAGGCTTACACGCCGTTGAAGCGCGCGAGCCATCACGTGGTTTTGTGATGACATCGCCGTGGTTAGCCAATGACCGTACTTTTAATGGTACTGATAGCATCTCTGACAGTAGTTTAAGCAGCACCTTCGCCAGTTTAATCGCTGCTTTATTAGCGCAAGATTATACTATGTGCGACGCGCTGGTACTGGCAAAGACCACCATTAATCAGGCGACTGAACACGCAGTGCCACTTGGTAATGCTCAGGGTAGCTTAAGTGCCTTAACAGTGCCAACTCAAGCCAAATATTTACCAAAACTTAGTGAGCTAAATTTGTTTTTAGCCCAGCAATATATCACTGAGCATGACGATACGCCATTTACACCAACCCAGCAACAGCTTGGTTTATATCCAGTGGTCGATACACTAGATTGGCTTGAACGACTGTTACAGCTTGGAGTGAAAACCATTCAACTACGGGCTAAAGACTTTTGTGCCGACGAGATAGAACCACAAATAATTGCGGCCATAGCCTTAGGTCGAAAGTATCAAGCACGGTTATTTATTAACGATTATTGGCAGCTCGCGATTCAACATCAAGCCTATGGCGTGCACCTTGGGCAAGAAGATTTAGCACTCGCTGATTTGGCGCAAATAAAAGCAGCAGGATTACGATTGGGCTTAAGCACCCATGGTTTATATGAAGCTGTAATGGCTAATCAACTGCAACCAAGCTATATCGCGCTTGGTCATATTTATGCAACCCAAACTAAAGACATGCCATCGACACCCCAAGGTATTGATAAGTTAAAAATTCAGGTTGAGTTATTTAAATCGCAGCGGCCTTTGGTTGCCATTGGTGGTATTACCCGCGCGCGGGTTGCTGACGTGGTAGCCACTGGTATTGGCAGTGTCGCCTTAGTGACCGCTATTACCCAAGCTGACGATGTCACACAGGTAACCGAGTCTTTGTTGACACAAGTAGGCGCCGGGCAAGTAGCAGTCAATTTAATACCGACGCTAGCGAGCGAGGTGATTGATGAGTAACTTTCAAGCGACAGCCGACGCTGGTTTATCTTCAGAAGATCAATCTAGCTTGTCTTCACAAGAGCCATCTAGCTTGTCATCACAGGAGTTTATCCGTTATTCGCGCCAGATCATGCTAGATCAATGGGGTGAAGCCAAGCAATTAAAACTCGGGCAAGCTCATGTTGTGATCATTGGCGCTGGCGGTTTGGCCAATATCGCAGCCAGTTATTTAGCCGGCGCAGGCATTGGCCGATTATCAATCATTGATGAAGACGAGGTTGAATTATCAAATTTGCCACGCCAAATAGCCTTTGATCTTGATTCAATCGAAAATTCCAAAGTCTACGAACTGGCTAACCGCTTGCGTGAGCAAAATGATCATATTGAGATCATTAGTTTTCATCAGTACCTCGACCCTGCCAATATTGGCAAGCTCGTTCGTGACTGTGATTTAGTGCTCGATTGTACTGATAATACCGTGACACGACATTTGGTTAATCGCCACTGTGTTGAGCAGAAATTGCCGTTACTAAGTGCCTCGGTCGCCGGTTGGCACGGGCAGTTACTGTTGGTTGATCCCGAGCAGCCGCAATGGGGGTGTTATCACTGTTTATTTCCGCAGATCAGCAGTGCCAAAGAGGCTGCGAGCTGTCAAACGCTCGGCGTAGCTGGCCCGATGGTTGGAGTGCTAGCGTCGTTTCAGGCAAGCCAAGCATTGCGCTATTTGATCGACGCCCCCAGTGATTTAGCCAGTAAGTTGGTTTGTATTAATGGTGAAAATTTAGCCATGCAGTCGTTTGGCCGTGTCAGTGATAGCCAGTGTTTAGTCTGTGCTACACAAAAGAAAAAGCCAAAGTCACAATCTGAGCATCAGCAGTAGGAGCATCATAATGAACAACAATAACCCGACAAATGCGGTGTTGGTCAACCAAGAAAATTGGATCGAGCTTAGTGAACAACTAAGCAAACTCGATCAATTGCTAATTCACCTCGACTGTCTTAATGACGGCGTGGCTGTGGCGATTAACAATCAGGTGGTGACTAAAGAAAACTGGTCGACACAAGTTATTAATAATAATGACAAAATAAATATATTTGGCGCAATCGCCGGGGGATAAACAATGAGTGATTTATTAACGATAGCCGGTCACCAATTTGATTCTCGGTTGTTTACCGGTACTGGTAAATTTTGTGACAAAGCCACCATGATGGCTGCATTAGTGGCTTCTAAATCGCAGTTGGTTACCATGGCCCTTAAGCGGATTGACACAAACGGTAAGTCAGATGATATTTTGGCGCCGTTATTAGCCAACAATATGAAACTGCTGCCTAATACCTCTGGTGCAAAAACCGCTGAAGATGCCATTTTTGCCGCTCGGTTAACCCGTGAAGCTTTGGGTACCAATTGGATTAAATTAGAGATCCATCCTGATCCTAAGTATTTAATGCCCGATGCAATCGAAACATTAAAAGCAGCAGAGGTACTGTGTAATGAAGGCTTTATCGTTTTGCCCTATATTCACGCCGATCCTGTGTTGGCCAAACGGCTAGAGCAAGTAGGCTGCGCCGCGGTAATGCCATTAGGCGCGCCCATTGGCAGCAATAAAGGACTAGTTAGTCGCGAATTTCTAGAAATAATCATTGAACAAGCCAATGTGCCAGTCATTGTTGATGCTGGCATTGGCGCGCCATCACATGCCGCCCTGGCAATGGAAATGGGCGCTGATGCGGTGTTAGTTAATACCGCGATGGCTGTATCGCCCGATCCTGTTGCCATGAGCAAAGCTTTTGCGATGGCGGTTGAGGCGGGTCGTTTTTCTTATATCGCAGGTTTGGGTCAGGTCAACAACAACGCAATTGCAACCAGCCCGCTAACGGCTTTCTTGGACTAACAACATGAGCAGTTTTCAAGATTTATTTGACCAGCACAGCTGGGAACAAACGGCCGCTACTATTTACGATTGTGACGAAGCGGGCGTAGCGGCGGCGCTGACCAAGGCTAAAAGCAATACCAAACTTAGCCTCGATGATTTTAGGGCACTGATTTCACCGGCAGCTGAGCCTTATTTAGAGCATATGGCGCAGCTGAGTAAAACCATTACCCAGCAGCGTTTTGGTAAAACGATTCAAATGTTTGTACCGTTATATTTGTCAAATATGTGCTCAAATATATGCACTTATTGTGGTTTTAGCATGGAAAATAAGATCCGTCGCACCACGCTTGATATGACGCAACTTAAAGCCGAAGCCATTGCGATTAAGAAACTCGGTTTTGACCATATCTTGCTGGTGACTGGCGAATCAGAACGTAAAGTCGGCATGGCCTATTTTGAGCAAGCCTTGATTGTCTTGCGTCAGTATTTCTCGCATATCTCGATGGAAGTACAGCCGCTGCTGACCGAAGATTACCGCCAGCTAAAAAGTTGGGGGGTTGAAACGATCTTGGTCTATCAAGAAACCTATCATCGTCAAAAATACGCGAGTTATCATTTAAAAGGTAAAAAAGCAGATTTTGACTTTAGGTTGGCAACCCCAGAACGGGTCGGTGATGCTGGCATTAATAAAATTGGCATTGGCTGTTTGTTAGGACTTGAAGATTGGCGAACCGACGCGTTACATGTTGCGATGCAATTACAGTATCTTGAACGACAATATTGGAAAATGAAGTTTTCGTTATCTTTTCCCCGCTTAAGACCTTGTGAGGGGGGGGCAACTGTAAATTCGCCGATGTCAGAACGGCAATTAGTCCAGCTGATTTGCGCTTATCGTTTGTTTAATAATCAGGTTGAACTATCGTTATCTACCCGTGAATCGGCGGTGTTTCGTAACAATATGTTGAGTTTGGGGGTTACAACCATGAGTGCTGGTTCTAAAACGCAGCCGGGCGGGTATGCGAGCGAAGACAAATCGTTGGAGCAGTTTAGTATTGATGACAACCGCAGTCCGGCGCAAGTCGCGGCCATGATCAAAGAGCAAGGTTACGAAGTGGTTTGGAAAGATTGGCAACCGGGTTTAAACGAAGTAGCTGATCGGTGTGAAGTCGGTTAGCGGAATATTTTAGAATTAAGATCAGCCACAATGGTCGGCTGATCTTAATTAGCGGTCAAGCAACGGTCAAGCAACGGTCAAGTAAGGGTTAATCAGGTTGCTGTGCTTTATAGCGATCAACCCACAACGCAGTCGCGCCACAAATGGCCGCAGGCATCACCACTAAGTTTACAATTGGGATCATTGAGAAAATTGTTACCATAAAGCCAAACGACATTGCGGTTGCGCGATCTTGCTGCAGTTGGCTTTTCATATCATCGAAACTAATTTTGTGATTATCAAACGGGTAATCACAATATTGAATTGCCATCATCCATGCCGAGAATAAAAACCACAACACTGGCGCAACAGTTTGTCCAATCACCGGAATTAAAAACAAAATCAAACAGCCAATCGCTTTAGGTAAATAATATTTTAGCTTAATAAATTCTCGTGATAACGTCCGTGGAATGTCTTTAATGACATCTGCCGCAGAGCCTTCTGGTGCAGGATCGCCGGTCAGGTAACATTCAACTTTTTCTGCTAGCAAGCCGTTAAACGGCGCGGCAATCCAGTTGGCCACCGAACTAAAAATAAAGGAGAACACCACCAAGACTATTATCACCGCCAGTGGCCACAAAATGAAATTTAACCAAGACAAAAAATCAGGAATAAAGTGATTGATGTAATCAAAAACCTCCTCCAATTGCAGGTAGAGAAAATAGAAAGCGCCGCTGAATAAAATTAAATTTATAGTAAGGGGTAATAAGACAAAACTGCGTAGGCCTTTAACCTGAATTATTTCGAAACCTTTTAAAAAGTAGCTGGCACCGCTGTGCGATTGTTTAAGCAAGGTATAGATCCTGTATCAAATGCGTTAATTGCGACAATATAACAAAAAAGTAGCGCTAAGGTGTTACAAAATAGGCGGTTAAATCGCATTTTTGTTCAAATTTACCCAATCCCTAAAGCAGTATGCGATAATGCCGGGTTATTGCCATATTTTATACCTCAAAGAGAGCCATGCGCTTAAAACAACTCAAGCTCGCAGGATTTAAATCCTTCGTCGATCCCACTAAAATAAGTCTGCCTAGTGATTTAAGCGCAATCGTTGGGCCCAATGGCTGTGGCAAATCAAATATTATCGATGCGGTTCGTTGGGTTTTGGGTGAGAGCAGCGCCAAAAATCTGCGTGGAGAGGGCATGACCGATGTCATTTTTAATGGCTCGACCGCGCGTAAACCTATTTCACAAGCCAGTGTTGAACTGATATTCGACAATAGCGACAACAAAATGTCAGGGCCGTGGCAAAGCTACAGTGAAATTGCGATTAAGCGCCAAATTAACCGCGATGGTCAGGCCGATTATTTTATTAATGGCCAAAAATGTCGCCGGCGTGACATTACCGACTTATTATCTGGCACCGGGCTTGGTCCGCGCAGTTACGCGATCATTGAGCAGGGCACTATTTCGCGCTTGGTTGAGTCCAAACCTCAGGAATTGCGGGTCTTTTTAGAAGAAGCTGCGGGCATCACCAAATATAAAGAGCGCCGTCGTGAAACAGAAACGCGGATTAAGCACAGCCGAGAAAACCTTAGCCGTTTAGCCGATATTAAACATGAATTAGACACGCAGGTTTCTGCACTGGAATCTCAAGCCCAACAGGCCGAGCAATACGGTCAGTTAAAAGCCCAAGAACGCAGTTTAAATCAAGATATTATTGTGTTGCGCTGGTCTAAATTTGAGCAGGAATTAACGCTAGCACAACAGCAAAAACAACAGCAGTTTCAGCTTTTAACCGAGCTTGAACACAAACAGGCATTAGCTGAACAGCAAAACGAGCAAGTGGTCAGTGAAATCACCCGCTTAAGTGAACACTCAAATTCTTTATTGCAGCAATGCTACCAGCAAGAAACCGAGGTAGCCAAAGCAACAGCTCAAGTTAAACTGCTGGCCACCAAACACCAGGACTTACTTGAGAACCAAGACAAGCTTCAGCTAAGCCTTAATGCCAATACCGATCGCCAGCAGCAGCAAACTCACAAAGTTGCAGTTGCTACCGACGCGGCAGCTCAATTAGCGCCACAACTAGTCCAATTGACAGGGCAGTTAGCGGTACTAAATAGCAACAGTGTCGATACCCAACAGCAACTTGAGCTGAGCCAACAACAATTAAGTGATCTGCTAAAACAGCAAACCTCTTTGCGGCAACAGCTTGAACTTAGTGAGCATTCCAGTGCTAAAATTGGCCAAGATAAGCTCAAGTTAGCCAGCCAACGCGAGTTAATGACTGATAAGCTCAGTAGCTGCGCCGTGGAACGGGCAAGCTTAGCGCCACAAGAAAAAATGCAACACTACCAGGGTTTAAGACAGCAACATGTCGATGCTCTCTCACACCAAACGGCGGCAAAATCGCAGTTGCAGCAAAGCAATGCCGTGGTCACTGCGATGCAACAGCAAGTACTAGCGCTTGAACAACAACAGCAAAAGTTAGCCAATGAAATGGCGACCAATCAGTTGTTAATTAGCGCAAAACTCGCCAATGATGACCAAATGTTAGCCAATCATTATCAAGGCTTTCAACAGCTATGGCAAAAAATCACGATAGCACCGCGCTGGCAACGAGCACTGCAGGTGGTATTAGGCGACTTTTTACAGGCTTATTGTGTTGAGACTCATACACCAGCTTTGGCTGGCACTGGGCATCGGTTAGTTCATAAAACGGACTCTGCAGCGGCTGCTTCGCCAAGCCAAGTTACAACGCCGCAATTGTCTCAAAGTTTACAAGCACTGATTGAGTGCGATTATGCGATCAACGATCTGATATCAGGGATCTTTTGTGCTGATGATCTCCAGCAAGCCAAAACGATAGCTGCAAG
Source organism: Gammaproteobacteria bacterium (assembly GCA_013214945.1). Classification (NCBI taxonomy): domain Bacteria; kingdom Pseudomonadati; phylum Pseudomonadota; class Gammaproteobacteria; species Gammaproteobacteria bacterium. The sequence continues at coordinate 22,294 of JABSRT010000026.1, read as the reverse complement.
TTTAAGCGCTGGCCAGTCGGTTATTACGCCCTGTGGTCAATGGTATGGTCAAGGTTTCAGCGTGATTAGCGCGCCTGCCAACGATGACGCGACTGGACTCGGGCTGCTTGAACTTGAGCAGCACCTGCAACAACAGCAAACCAAAATGGTGACATTGCAGGACCAAGCTGAGCAATTAGCGCAACAGGGAAATTTGCTTGAGAAAACGCTAACTGAGCACCTTGAAGCCAGCGAGCTATGCGATCAACAAAGCATTAGTTGTCAGCAACACATGATTGAAGCGAAACAACAGTGGTTGCTTGAACAGCAAAAATGGCAATACGTATGCGATCAGCACGATGACATTCGGCGTCAAATTGTCGATTTAGAACAGGTTGAATCGTTAGAACAGCAGCAGTTGGTGCAATTGAGCCAGCAACAAATAGCGCTAAATCAACAGATTAATCAATTAATTGCTGATCTTAAAACAGCACAAAGCAGATTGTCGGTATTAAAACAATTACGCCATGGTCAGCAACGCGATTTAGTGCAGCTTCAGCATCAAAAACACGACGCTGAACTGGCCGACCAAAAACTACAAATGCAACTTAGCGCCACGCAGCTACTGCTAAGCCAAATTAATGATGTGGCTCAAGACACTCAACTGGCGTTAAACCAGGTGATCGAGCAGTTAGAAGCCAGTGCAGCACCTTTAGCTGAGCAACGTCAGGCCTGTCAGGTTGGTGGTGAGCAACTGGCTGTATTACGGCACGAGCATCAACAACAGAGCCAGCAGCTTAAACAGTGCCAAGTTAGTCAAGAGCGTCTTAACCAAAGTAAAAAAGAGCAGCAGGTTAAGCTAGCTAAAGGCCAGGCGCTTATTCAGCGCGCCAATTTAACCAGTGAAACGCTTAAAGTAAAACTAACCGCGCAAGAACAAGCACTAGAGCTATCAGCAACGGCGCTTACTGCGTTAGCTGCAGCGTTGGTGGTTGAAACTGATCCCACATTATGGCCGCAGCGTTTAGTCAATGTTAAAGAACAATTAGCTAATATTGGGCCAATCAACTTAACAGCGATTGAGCAATATAATGAGCAGAAACAGCGCTCTGATTTATTGAAGCAACAAATTGACGATTTAGAGTCGGCCTTAGAAACCTTGGGCAGTGCAATCAAAAAAATTGATAAGCAAAGCAAAGAGATGTTTAAACAAACTTTTGATGCGGTTAATCGCGATTTTAAAATTCTGTTCCCTAAAGTCTTTGGTGGCGGCAGTGCTCAGCTAACATTAACCGATAGTGACCTGTTATCTTCAGGTGTTAGCATCATGGCGCAACCACCCGGTAAGAAAAATAGTACAATTCATCTCTTAAGTGGTGGCGAAAAAGCATTAACCGCATTATCATTAGTGTTTGCGATATTTCAATTGAATCCTGCGCCTTTTTGTATGCTTGATGAAGTAGATGCACCTCTTGATGATGCCAATGTCGAAAGATATTGTAATTTGGTTAAAGAAATGTCTGAAAAGGTACAATTTATTTTTATTACGCATAATAAAGTTAGCATGGAAATGGCCGATCATTTGACCGGTATAACCATGATGGAAGCGGGTGTTTCGCGTGTCGTTGCAGTGGATGTAGCACAAGCTGTTTCTTTAGTTCAAGAATAACAAAATTGGTAGTATTAATGGAATTAGAATTACGTACAGTTTTATTGATTATTGGTTTAGTGGTTATTGCCGCTATTTTAATTCATGGCTTGATTAGCATTCGCCAATCAAATAAGCCCGTTGACCTAACTGGGATCGATCTTAGGGAGCAAGACGACGAAGGCAATATTATTCGTGATGGCTCTGGCTTTGATCGTCACGGGGTTGGGGTTGCCCGCATTATCGATGACAATGGCGAAGAATTACCAGTGGACTCAAGTTTTAATGGCTCACTAGGTAATACTGACACAACTAAAGTCGACACTAATGCGGTACAACAATCAGAGCTTGACAGCAGTGAGACAACGATTAATTTTGACGTAGCACTTGATGGCACTGAGAATAATAATGGTGCGTCGCACTTGATTATCGAAGAGCCGATTGCTCCAGTATTCGACTCGCCAATTCAGCGAGAAAAGCCAGTCAGTAAATTCGATTTTGTTAAACCTAAACCGCCAGAGCCTGTCATTCGATCTACCCAAGCAACAACTATCGAATCGAACAACCTTGAATCTACCATAATCGAACCGGCTCTTGTCGAACCCGCAACCGTAGTATCAGCAAAAGTTGAGCCAACGGTAAAGCCAACAATAATAAAACCGACCACCGTGGAGCCAGTGGATCCGATGGATGTGCTGGTACTTAACGTGGTTGGTCGTGATGCTAGCGAGTTAGAAGGCGCGCACTTATTGCCGTTATTACTGACCTTAGGCTTTAAATTTGGTGAGATGGATATTTTCCACCGTCATGCCAGCAGTGCTGGCCACGGTGACGTTTTATTCTCTTTGGCCAATATGGTTCAGCCGGGTATTTTTGATATCGACAATATGGAACAATTTAGTACCACGGGTGTATCGTTGTTTATGCAGCTACCTCATACTCAGGGTAATTTAGAAACATTTAATATTATGCTTAATGCGGCCGCTAAAATTGCCGAAGAGTTTGACGGCCAAGTGCTCGATGGTAAACGTAATATTTTAACCAACCAATTAACCCATCAATATGTTGAGCGGATCCGCTCTGTTGAGCAACGTGTAGCCGCCAACAAATAATATTATTAGCATTGTAACATTAACAAAGCGCAGTATATTTACTGCGCTTTGTTGTTATGAGTGTAAGTTGTTATGAGCGTAAAATGACCTAAACCAAGCGCTGTTATAAGCAATGTGGTTCTTATATTATTTAGGGTATTAGATCCGCCCAATTATTCATTATTATCCAAATTTAACATTAATTTTTTAGCCGCTTAATAGGTGCCGTTCATGTCCATCGTAAAATTTAATCCAGCACAATTATCAATTATTGAGCCACTAGATATCACACTTGAAGTAAGCGCTATTGACGCGTTATTTTCTCAGGCTATCAACGACCTGTCGCTTGAAGACTTACTTATTAGTTTAAAAATAGCGAACGCGTTGTATCGTGCTGGCAGCCCGGTGTTTAACGACGAAACATATGACAGCTCAATAGCTGCGCTTAAATCTCGCGAGCCTAACCACCCATACCTATCAACGATAGAGCCAGAAGCTGTAGCCGACAGTAAAACCGTTGCTTTGCCTAAAAAAATGCTTTCGACGGACAAAGCATATTCATTTGAAGAAATTAAAAAATGGACAGGTCGACTGTTAAAAGCCGCTCAAGTTGTTGGTGTTAGTGACAGTGAGGTACAAATTAGGGTAACGCCTAAGTTAGATGGCTATGCGGCATTTGATGATGGCACAAAGCTTTATACCCGCGGTGATGGTATTCGCGGCCAAGACATTACCCGCGCTTTTCGTAAGGGACTGCAAGTTGCAGAAAATGGCGCCCGAGGTTTAGGCCCTGGTGAAATCGTGATCAAGAAAAGTTATTTTGATTCGGTTTTAAGTGATAACTTTGAAAATTCAAGAAACATCCAAGCGGCGATTATTGCTGAGAAGAAAGTCGATGAGTCGGTCCAAAAAGCAATTGATGAAGGTGCCTGCGTATTTTACCCATTTTCGTTAATTGAAAATTGGACCGGGCATTTTGAACAAGTGCTGGCTGATTTCGACAATATTGTTGAGAAAATTTGGAATTCGGTAGATTACGATATTGATGGCGTGATCCTTGAAGTTACCAATGATGCGATAAAACAAGAGATGGGTGCCACCAGACATCACCACCGCTGGCAAATTGCGTTTAAAGTTAACGAAGACTCTGCCCAAGTTAAAGTGTTAAACGTGGTACCACAAACATCGCGCACCGGCAGAATATCACCAGTTGCAGAATTAGAACCGACTAAGTTAAGTGGCGCGACTATTAGCCGGGTTACCGTTCATCATTACAACATGGTCAAAACCAACAGGGTAGGGCCTGGTGCCATTGTGCAATTGGTTCGAAGTGGCTTGGTTATTCCTAAAATAGAAAAAGTGATTCAAGGCGCTGAGCCACAATTACCAACCGAGTGTCCTAGCTGTAGTTCGCACTTGATTTGGGAATCAGATCATTTAGTGTGCCCGAACAAAACCGATTGCCCAGCGCAAACCGAGAATACCTTGGTCCATTTCTTTAAAAGCCTGGGCAATAACGATGGTTTTGGTCCTAAAGTGATTGAAAAGCTTCACCAGTTCGGGATAAAGCGGATTCATGAAATCTATGAAATACAACGCCATCAATATCTAACTTATGGTTTCGGTGATAAAACTTCGCGTAACTTGGTTGAACAATTGCGTGTTAGCCGCGAGGTTGAAATAGAAGATTGGCGTTTTTTAGCAGCTTTTGGCGTGAGTCGATTGGCTGGCGGTAATTGTGAAAAGTTGCTGCAACACCACTCGCTTGTGGAACTGTTTGAGCTTTCTGTTGAACAAATGGTAACAATTGACGGTTTTGCCCAAGTGAGCGCTGAAGCGATTGTTGAAGGTTTAGCTAACGTCAGGGACGAATTTTTCAAAGTTTATGAGTTAGGTTTCAAATTAGCTGCTACCCCAAAACAGTCTGACCAAGCCAACGATGATTCACCGATCGCAGGTAAAATCGTGGTCTTTACTGGCACCATGACTAAAGGATCTAGAGGCGATATGGAAAAACAAGCCAAAGCGCTCGGTGCTAAAGTGGCAAAATCAGTGACTGGAAAAACATCATTTTTAGTGACCGGTGAAAAAGTTGGCGAAAGTAAAATTAACGCTGCGAAAGACAAGGGCGTTGAAGTGCTTAGCGAATCACAATACCTTGAGTTTATTGGTCTTTAATTTGTAATCTATAAAGGCGCTTTGGTAGCAAAGCGCCTTTATGTTAGCGTTGAAATCATGCGAACGCTTCGTTTTCTGAGCAGAAAAACTAAGAGTTATACCATTACGGCTGCTCGGCAAAATCAATCAGAGTTTGGCCAGACATCCGGTAACCAACCCATTCATCTTGTGATTTAGCACCTATCGATTGATAAAAATCACGTGACGGCTTGTTCCAATCAAGACAGCTCCATTCGAATCGACCACAGTCTTTTTCTAGCGCAATTTGTGCCATTTTTTTCAGCAGTAATTTTCCTGCCCCTTTGCCACGATGTTCTTGAGCAACATATAGATCTTCAAGATAAAGGCCAGACTTGGCGAGCCAAGTCGAGTAGTTGAAAAAGTAAATTGCGATGCCTATTGCTTGACCATCTTGTTCACAAATTAAGGCATTAATATGGCTGTCGTTAGCAAAAATAGTGTCTGAAATTGTTTTTTCGGTGGCCAATACTTCATGTTCTGCTTTTTCATAAATTGCCAGCTCACGAATGAAATTTAAAATAATAGCTGCATCTTTGGCAACTGCTTGACGAATTGAAAGTTGATTCACTTTTTGCTCCAGTTATGTTTATTGACGTTATCATAACCTTTGAATTACTATGATAACAGTGCATTATATTCATATTAAAATGAAAAGGATTCATGTGAATTTACATCAATTTGACCTAAACCTATTAATTTTGTTTGACGCTTTGTACCGAAATAGGTCTGTATCGCTAGCCGCTGATGATATTTGTATCAGCCAGTCAGCCTTTAGTCATGGCTTATCACGATTAAGAAAACGCTTAAACGATGAATTATTTGTGCGAATTAATAATGTGATGGAGCCGACGCCGCTAGCGCATCAGCTAGCGACAGCCATTGCGCCTGCACTTGGCCAGATCCATAATGGTTTAAATAACACACTTGAGTTTAACCCGGCAACCAGCGACATTGAATTTACTTTTGCTGCCACTGACTACACTCAATTTAGTTTATTACCAAAGCTTATAGGTCAGCTAACAACATTGGCACCGAACATTCGCATTACTGTTGTGCCATCTGAAGATAAAATACCCACTGAGAAACTAATTAATGGTGAGTTGGATTTTGTATTGGGCTTTAGCCATGAAATTGAAAAGTCGGCGAACATAGAATATCTAACCTGGTTAACCGACCGGTATTGCACAATCGCGCGCAAAAACCATGCTCAACTACTCAATGGTTTATCACTTGATACCTTCTTGCAGTTATCTCATGTCAGAATTTCACCCTGGGGTGAAAAAGCAGGAATTGTTGATCAAAAGCTCGCCGCACTGGGACTAAAACGAGACGTGGCGTTACAATTACCTAGCGTGATGGCCGCGCCTTATACGGTATTAAACTCAGACTTAATTCTTACTTTACCCCGACTTTTTGTCACACACATCAGTAACATGATCGACATTGACATTTTTGAGCCACCATTAGCGATCCCTGATTATCAATTAAATATTTACTGGCACAAACTAAACTCCAGCAAAGCGAGTCATCGTTGGCTACGTCATCTGATTAGCAAACTTTAAGGGATACGGACCACAACACTGTTTACGCGATCTTCTGTTTTTCGCGATAACAAACATAAAAGTACTACTTTTGATAAAAACCGGTTATAACCGATCAAGGTAAGTAAGCTAATCCCCTTGGATATCATCATCATAATAATTTATTACCGTCACTCTTGTTCTGGATCAATCTGGTTTCAGCGTTGGTCTTTCTCCTATGATAAGTTAATCAGTAATTTCTTATATTAAGGATTTGATAATAATGAGCAAAAAACATATTGGTTTCCTTTCTCCACAACCTTATATGGCGAGTGGCATCAAAGAGATGGAGCAAGACTTTAATGTCCATGCTCTAGATGTAAAATCATTACATCCAGATGATATTCAAGCTGTTGTTAATCAATGCAAAGCGCTTGGAATTAGCGCCGTTGCAGGTTATGCACAAAAAGATGCTTTCCCTCATATTCTTATCAATGAGCAGTTGGGTAATGATGTACCCTCAAGATTAGCATTTTTCTATTGCATGAATAAATATTTGATGCGGACATTAGAAAGCAACGCATTTTTCTTCGCACCGGTTGACCCGCTCACCGAGACCGATGACGAGATTTTGGCTAAAATTCCAGATGATGAATGGCCCTTCATGCTTAAAAATACTTCGCTATCGCTGGGACGCGGTATCTTTAAGATAGCCAGCCCAGACGAACTGCGTGCAACACTGAAAGCCTACCGTGAAGATGCTGCATTGCAAGAACTTATCGCAGGTCAGTATAAGTCCTATCTTAGTGGGGTTGATCCAACAACCATTCCTGCCGTTGCGCCACCATTTATCGCTGAACACATGGTCGATATGAATAGTGCCATTGAGTATTGCCTTGAAGGATATATCACCGGTGATGGTAAAATTGTAAATTACGCGCTGACAGAGGAAGTCTATTTTTCTAATCACCAGGCACTGGGCTATGTCACGCCACCCATTTCAATTAATGCCAATATGGCGACCAAAATAGAACAATGGGTTGAAGATTATATGGGCCGGCTTGCTCACTTGGGATACCGGAATCAATTCTTTAATCTTGAGTTTTGGATTATGCCAGATGGTACGATTAATTTGACCGAAATCAATCCGCGAGCAGCCCATACATTTCACTATAACTATCTATATAGCTGCAATAACTCTTTGTATGGTGATAATTTGTTATTGGCAGGTGGTGAAGAGCCTTCAGCAAATAACCCATGGCAAAAATGGCGTTCTGGCAAGCAACTACGTTACACATTGATTGTGCTTATCACTGGCAAAGAAACAGGTACAGTTTCAAACATACTCGACTACGATTATATTGCTCACTTAGAGCATCAAGAAGGCATTTTAATTCGCCATAACAGACAAAAAGACGATGTACTGACCGATGATGATATGACTGTTGCTGGCGTGATGTTATTGCAAATGTGGATTGTCGGTGACAATAAAGAAGATGTTATTAGCAAGGAGCATGAAATACGGGCTAATATTTATCGTAAAACCCAAAGCGATATAGATTACCCGCCTTATTGGTCTTTGAATGTATTAGTTTAAGCTAGCCATAGCTATGTTTTAATTCTGATTTATACTTTGTATTATCTGTGAGCCATTAAATTGAAATGTCGGCGAACATAGAATATCTAACATGGTAAAAAGACGGATATAGCACCATCACACGACAAACCATGCTCAATTATTCATTGGTTTGTCACTTGCCCCATTGTTGCAGCTAGCCTGAAGACCAATTAAATATTTACTGGCACAAACTAAACTCCAGCAAAGCGAGTCATCGTTGGCTGCGCAAATTGATTAGCCAGCTTTAAGGCAAGTAGGGGATTACTAATGAAAGTTCGCCGAAGTAGCATGGGTTTACGGCGAGTTGGTGTGCTAATAGCAATTTAGTACCGCAGCGCTAATCGAGTTGGTATAAGCTGTTATATCAACTCTAGAGTAACCAAAGGTATGTGTGACTGCTTGTAATCTTTAATTGAGTATAAATATTATCAGTATGACTATTGTTCTTGAACACAGCGCTATCAATGGATTTGATGAAACGACGCTATTGGTATTATTTCTTCATTTCAATAATACTGGGTATATAATTTTTTCGGCTGATGTTTTTATTTGTTTTATCTTGTACTAATTTTTTCATGATTTCATAACTATTTTTCCCTAATTGAGGAAAGTTAATGCTGGCAAAACCATGGACTAGTCCAGCATTGATGAGTTGACTCAGTTGATTTTTACGGCTAGAGCCTATGCCAAAGATCAGTAATGGTTTGTTATGACTTATCTGTTGGTGAAAAGGCTCAATTAATTTTTTGTAAGCCGTTATGTCAGACACCGGCCAATGACCCACTGCAATAAAAACATCCGGCTTCAATACTCTTATCGTATATTCGAGTTGATCATGTGACCTTTTTATATTATCTGACGTATACCATGGACATCGGTTAAGTTCGGTCCATTTACCTTTTTTAGTTAACCTTTGTGACTCTGTGAATTTGTTATTGTCACTAAATTCTGCGCGAGCACCTTGTATCCGTAAAGCTAGATTTTGGTCATGCATTACTGTCATAAAACAAATCGTTCCGCCTTTTGGTAATAATGTTTTTGCTATTTTGGCTAAATCTTTGCCGAATTCAATATTATCTATACCCACGTAAGCGTGGCTGAGGAACTGGTATTTTTCATTAAAGGGAGAATCAAAAGTAATAACAGGAATATTAATGTTTTGTAGGGCTCTTGCAGCAAGTTCAGAGTTCATAACTGAGATGGCAAGTGCATCATATTGTTGGCTTTTTACAGCAGATTTAATTGCTTCTTCTTGACGTCGTATTTGGGCATTTCCCTTTCCCCCTAAAAGTAAACATCTGTCGCCAAAGCGTTTAGCGGCTTTATTGCATCCTTGCCAAACATCAATAAAATTAACATCATTAATACTTTTGGCAACTAAACCAAAAGTTAAACCCTCAGCGACAGCGGAAGAATTAAAGCATAAAAAAAAATAGGCGAGCACGATCTTGTTGATGTTCATCTTGATTCCTTTGAAAAACTGGAGGCTGTAGAATCAACATATCTATGTCTTTTTAGTATAGCAGACATGGATCAGAGCAAAGTCAAAAACCATTTAATTTAGCAAAATTTTTATCAATGATTTGAAACCTGTTTGGTTTCCAAAAGTTGTGTTTTGAGTAAATATAGTGATACGTATCAATTTGTTAGTGCTTGGGTGTGTTGTCATTTTTTTTGTTGGTTACTTGGCAGATATCCCGTTACCTGATCAATTTTGACCTCAGGATGCTAAACAAAAAATTGTGCCTGATGAAACGGTTAATTATCAACTTGCGATGTTCTGATCAAGTCCAACCGGACAGTTAGGTAAAGGATTGTGAAATTTAATTGGCGACTGATCATAATTAGCTCACTACAGTAGTGCAACATTGTAATACTTCAAATATTTGGTGACATATTGACGCATATATACTCGATTCGGTTGTGGCATCTTAAATATCCAATCGTGCTTCAAACGACCAAAGGAACGTTTCACTACAGAGCAGGTTAACTCTTCGCTGGGAAACTCTAATATGGTAATAATGGAGTTGAGAATTATGATTAAAGCGCTCGGTAATTGGGACCTGAAATGGATTGAGTTACAGGTATTGCTAAACAACCTCGCTCCTCGTTATTTATGTAAGATATGCGTAGAAACATTAATCTAACTCCGCTGTCTTGAATAAGAGCCACGGTATTACTTAAGTACTGCAAACTAGCAAAGTCGAAACAAGGTTGGTGCTTGATCCTTTCGCAACAAGGTTAAGTTTGTGCGCGAAAGTTGTCCCTAACATTTGAGACACCTAGATCAATTTGTAGCACAGCATACTATTTAAAGTAGCAAAGTAATTATTAGCGAATAAAAAAGCATCAAACAGAAGTGTGGATATTCAGGTTTTTTTTGTCTTTAAGTTGAATATCTCTAACAGATATTACGATTTTTTTTAATAAATATAAAACGTATGTTTTAATCTGTTGGCACTGACCAATTAACCGGATTCGGTGATGAGCATAGCTTTGCCGGGCTTTTCAACGTTCACCGACGTTATCAATAATCTATTTTTATCACAAAAATAATTACAGTTGTAAGTCGATTTTGTTTAATTGTGACTTGTTGATATTTAAGCGCACATTCGGCGACTTTATACGCACTATTCAACCTGTTCAGTATATGTTCCTTGTATTCAATCACTTATATCTATAGAATCCGAGCGCTAGTAAATTAGCTAATGTTGGTCATTGAGGTTTCGTAATGAATTGGTTTAACTCGCTTTCTGTTCAAGTAAAAATACTTACTATTCCCGTTGTTGGTGCTCTTGGTTTTAGTGTCTATCTTCTGATTAGCATACTGTCGATGTCAAATACTGTTGACTTGCTTAAACAGGCCTATCAAATTGATTATCGTCTATTGCAGACCGCAGAGTTAGGTTTGGTTAAACTCGATAAAATTAAAGAAACATTGGCCAACGCAGCAACAATGGGTGAAGGTGAACTTATTGACAATGCAAAAGTATACAGCCAAGAAATTGAACACGCCTTTACAACAACCGCATTAGCAGATAAAGAAAATGCAATATTTTTGAACGCCTGGTTACGAGACTTTAAGCAGTATTATGTTGCGTCAAGCACCTTGTCAGCTCAAATGGTCGATGGCACGATAAATTTTGATACTTTAGCTTCGCAGGCGCAGAGAATTAGCGAGCAGTTAATCAAAATTGAGAGTAATTTAGCAACTTTCAAACATCAGCGTTATGAGGCTTTTGTCTTTGCTTTTGAGGAAGTGAATACTAATGTAGAATCGACCTCGCAAACAGGTTTAATTATCGGTATCGCGACCATTGGTCTTTTGTTCATTGTAGCAGTGCCAATCGCACGAAATACCAAGCGTAGCTTAGCTGAAATCATTGATTCAATGCGAAACATCGCGCAAGACGACGCAGATTTAACCGTGCGCCTAAAGACCAACAGCAAAGACGAAATAGGTGAGTTGGTATTCTGGTTTAATACCTTTATAGAAAAACTCCAAGGTGTTATTAAACGTGTGGTGGACACTTCTCTGCCCATTGCTAATACCGCTGAGAATATTCAACGTTTATCAAACGACACTATTATCTCTTTTACCAAGCAAAGCGAAAGTGTTATTCAATCGCGCCAATCAGTCGATGAGATGAGCCAGAGTGTTGGCGAAATCACACGTAATGCAGCAGATGCTGCGACAGCAGCGCAAAATGCTAATAAAGAAGCCGATCTCGGTAGGGAAGTTGTGTTGCAGACCGTTGCAGGCATCGAAGAACTGGCTCAAATAGTAGCTGATACCTCTGACACCATTAATCAACTGCAAGAAGATACCAATCGTGTCAACGTGGTGTTAGAAGTTATTAAAGGTATTGCTGAACAAACAAACTTGCTCGCTTTAAATGCTGCAATCGAAGCCGCGCGTGCCGGTGAACAAGGTCGAGGATTCGCGGTTGTTGCTGATGAAGTAAGAAATTTAGCGTCAAGAACCCAAGAGTCAACAGAAGAAATTAATCTTATGTTGATCCAATTACAAACAGCCGCAAGCAAAGCTGTAAGCATGATGGACAATTCACGTCAAAGCGTTGAAGCCAGTGTTAATAGCGCAAATCAAGCGGGCGAACGTTTAATGCTGATTACTGAAACCGTCAATACGATTTCAGATATGAATGGTGCTATTGCGGTTGCCACAGAAGAACAAAGTCAGGTAGCAACCATCATGGTCGGGCAAGTTGAAGATATTCAATTATGCGCGCAAGAAGCTTCAGCTGCCTCTAACGAAATAGCTAACGTTACTAATGATTTAAATATGTTAGCGTCAGAACTTGCGAAAATTACAGGCCAATTTAAAGTATAATTGAAGCTAGCAATTATACTTTTTCTGACATCACATAGTGAGCTGTTATAGCGGCTCACTATGGTTGTTGTAATACCCACCTAATTTGAACCCAGTAAATCAGAACTCTCTAGAGAAAAACTTCCCAGAACTGAACTCACAAGATAATAGCTACCAAGTTTAGTGCATTGTTTTAATCGACGAAATGACGGTTAAATTTCGCGTGACTTCGGTGCTGTTATTTTTAATTTCGATATGTAGTTTAGTCAATACAGTAATAATTCAAATATATGTTTAATATAGTTGTTTAAAACGTCATTATTCGCTTTGTTTATTAATTGTAAAAAGATATACTATTAACAGTAAGCTACTGTAATTATTAAAGTAAACTACCATTTACTTTTGCTGATCATCCTTTTAATCGGCGCGATAATTATTTGTTTTACTCGATATTGCATCTCAATATACACGGATAATGATGCAGCTCAGCGTTTATGAGCACGACTTTTCATGGAAGATCTAAGTTTTAATTTCAATTATTAAATTTTTTACAACGGAAAACATACATGAAAATAACATTCAAAAAGCTAGCAGCTTTGTCGGTTGCTACTTGTCTTAGCACTACTGCTCATGCAGAGATCCAGTGGAACGGTTTTGCATCAATTGTTGCCGGACAAACAACCTCAAGTGGTGACACTTTAAATGGTTACGACGACTCAATTAGCCTAGAGCAAGGTTCTTTCTTTGCGCTGCAAGCGAGTAATGATTTGGGTGACGGACTAAGCGTTACCGCACAAATTTTGGCCCGCGGAGAGAACGATTGGGATCCTGAATTTGAATGGGCTTACCTGAGCTATGCTATAAACGATCAGTTAAACATTAAAGTAGGTCGTCAGCGTGCACCGTTTTACATGTTCTCAGATTATCTTGATGTATCATATGCTTACCCATGGATCAGCCCGCCAAAAGGTGTTTACAATGTGCCTTTTTCAAAGTTAGATGCGATATCTGCCACCTATACATCTACCTTGGGTGAGTTTGATGTATCAACTCAGCTAATTTACGGTAACTACGACGGTGATGTCACAACTGACGACGGTACTTTCAACGTGGAAACCAATAATCTTGGCGGATTTTCAGTGACAGTAACCCGTGATTGGTTAACGTTGCGCGGTGCATATTTTGTTGCTAGCGATACCAACGTAATGCATCCTGTACTTGCCGGAACCGCTGCTTCATGGAGCAGCGCTGGTTACCACGATGTTGCTAGTCAATTGCTTGTCGCTGAAGACGAAGCGGTTTTCGCTGAGCTTGGCTTACAAATTGACTATAACGATTACATCGTTATTGCCGAATATGCCAGTTTAGAAATTAAAAACAGCTATCGCGCTAAAGAAGCTTCTTATTACGTGACTTTAGGTAAGCGGTTCGACGATGTTTTAGTCCATGTTACCTATGGTAAAGATGACGATGAAAGTCGCGTAATAACCAATGATGTTGCTAGTGGTAATCTTCAAATCGATGCATTAAAAGCTGGAACAGATGCCTTTATGCGTACTCAGGAAGATGACAGTAGCTACGTTACTTTAGGTCTTCGTTGGGACTTCCACAGCTCTGCAGCACTGAAATTTGAATACACAGATTATTCAAACGATATCAACGCTGCTAGTGATGCGAACTTATTTCGTATGGCTTTCGTAACTGTTTTTTAGGAGTAGACAATGAAAAGTATATTATTAATCCTTGCTGCTACGGCTTTATTTAATAGTACTGTTGCGCAGGCTGAAGTAGCTGTAATCGTTAATAAAGCCAATGCTAGTGCCATTACGACTAGTGATGCTTCACGGATATTCCTAGGTAAAATTAAAAGCTTTGCCAACGGCAACAAAATTGTGCCAGTGAATTTACCAGCATCTAGTCCGGCTCGTAGTGAATTTGAACAAAAAGCACTTAAAAAGAGTGCTAGCCAGCTTAAGGCTTTTTGGTCTAAACAAATCTTTACTGGCAAAGGTAAGCCGCCAAAAGATTTAGGTTCAGAGACTGACGTTATTAACTTTGTCGCCAATAATGCCAATGGAATTGGTTATGTTGATGCCGCACAAGTGACTGACTCTGTGAAAGTAATCGCTACATTTTAAATTTTGCTAGCCATTACATAAAATTAAAGGCATGCAACAATATTGTTGCATGCCTCTTTATAGCAATTATTTTATCGATTCATATTTACAAAAATTCATACAGCCTTTCATCTCATTGGTCAATTGACCCTATGTCAGCTCGTAATAAGTTCGACTCGTTAGCGGGCTACTGTAATCTATCAAGCGAGGCTGTTACTCCCGACATCCCTTGGTTAATCTTGACAAAAATACCATCCACTTGAGAGACAAGATCCTTACCCAACTGAGCTTTTTCTTGCGTTTCGATAATATTTTTAGACAGGGCTGATGATAACTCGGAATTATTTTTAACGACATCGGCTATTTCAGTGGTTGAACTGGTGGTTCTGGCGGCTAATAGCCTTACTTCGTCAGCGACAACAGCAAAGCCTCGTCCTTGTTCTCCCGCTCTTGCTGCTTCTATTGCCGCATTTAAAGCCAGCAAATTGGTTTGGTCTGCGATAGATGAGATTGTGCTGACAATATTACTTATTTTATCTGATTGCTCACGAATAGCTGAAATATCCCTTGCAACGACTTCGACATTTTTAGTGATTTCATCCATGATCGAAACACTTTTCACTAACACCTCTTTGCCTTCTTTTGATACCTGCTCAGTGGCTTCTACCGTAGTGTGCACGGCAACTGATGCTGTTTTTATATCATTGACCCTTTGGGTTACATCAGTGGCAAATTTGACAATTCGAATCAGTTTTCCAGCTTCATCTCTGATAGGGTTATAGCTTGCTTCTAGCCATAATATGTTATCTTGGCAATCTTTACGCTCAAATAAACCTTGAACAAATTCGCCATTATTTAACTGGGTCCAAAACGTTGAATACTCTCTACTCGCTACAAGTTCACTAGGGCAAAACATTTTATGATGATTGCCTGCTATATCACACAGACTATAGCCTGTAGCGGCTAAAAAGTTTTCGTTTGCATCAATTATTGTACCATCGAGCTCAAAAGAAATGATGGCGGTTGAGCGATCAAGCGCGCTAAGAATACCTTTTTTAATATTCGATTCTATGACGAATTCAGTGATATCACTGGCAATTTTCACCACTGATTCGATGTGGCCATTGACATCTTTAACCGCGTTATAACTTGCTTCTAGCCAGATGGGGGTACCCTGTTTAGTAAATCGTAAAAACTGATCACTAACTGACTCTCCCGAGGCTAGCTGCTGCCAAAAAATCTCGTATTCACTTGATTTTGTGTATGTTTTATCACAAAAGATACGGTGATGTTTTCCCTTAATTTCATCAAGCGTATAATCTACAGCATTTAAAAAATTTAGATTTGCATCTATGATTGTGCCTTGCGGTGTAAACTCGATAAAGGCAACTGATTTTTTTAAACTATCTAAAATTCGCTGAGACTTGTTTGCTGCAAGCTGTTCTTGCGTAGGCGCTATATCAACAACCTTCCTATTAAAAATTAACCCCATGTAACTACTTCCTTATAGTTAAATTTAGAACCGGCACAAATATTTTATTTAACCTGAGTTATGGCTAAGAGTTTTATAACTCCTTTATCCGCTACTCAATTATTTATATTGATTACTTTAATTTAGAGTATCACATATATATCAAATGAATAGATCAATTTCTGCTGAATTTTTAAACAAAATCAAGCGTACGTTAATCACCATGTGCAGCAGTAAGAGACAGAGTAAAACTAGCCATATTGTGATTAATAAGCCCAAATATAGCGATACTCTTGCGGTCTATTTCGGAATGTATTTAAAGTACTCATCGAGTATCTAAAAGGGGAAGGGGTTAAATTACCCAATAATATTGGGCAATTTGTACTTTATTTTATAACTGATGTTATTCTTTTGCTTTTTTTCGGTCGATACAGCCTAAATCTTTGTCGGGCACAATTGCATCTCTAACACATTGTTTTAATTCGGTGATCTCAGGGAAACGGCCCATTTCTTTACGTGACCAAATGATATTACCATTGGCAATAATTTCGAAAATGCCACCTTGACCTGGCAGCAGCGATAATTCATCAATATCGCCCTCGAAAGTCGTCAGGATCTCTTGAGCCATCCAACTTGAGCGCAATAACCAACGGCATTTCGAGCAATACTTAATTTCAATCTTATTCATAATTGTTGTAAAACCTCTACTGATCCACCCAACTAGCGGCAAGATGGGCCATGTAGTATAGGATATTGTGATATTTAATTAGGGTAAAAAATTGTTGGTTAAAGCGTGTTGGTATCTTCCAATGTTCTGGGCAAAAGCGATACCACCATTTGTCGCATTCACATTTTCAAAATATGAGTTGAAACCAAAGGATAACTACCTTGAAAAACACCGCTAATCATAACCGTCCATTTTAATATGCGAAGACCATAATTGAAATTGAATAATCTTTCAATCGTTTAGTTATATTGAATGAGTATTATTAATATTGAATTGACAGGTTTATCAAACAAGTTTGTTAAATCAACCGATATCGCATTTCTAGTTAAATATTATCCTATAAATCTGATGATTTTTGCTCTTGAGTCCGTTCATTCTCCTTGATCATATTAAAAAACCCTACTGTGATTGCTCTTAAGGTTGTCCTACTTTTTTCCTTTGTAATGCAGTGCAGTGGATTGTATGTTTTTATCGCCTAAATAATAGTTGCAACGCGCATCATGAATAAAATAGTAATAGTGGCCATATGTTATCTAGATTTTGTTGTGAGAAAAGTAAAGGTTAAGCTACTCAATTATTCAATAAAGTACCTGACTGCCATATCAACATGTAGGTTTGTTCGTGGCTTTCGTTTGGGAGACAGTAGGCAGGAATAGTTATCTTTTAAAGTTGTAATTCAAGCTGGTAAGTAAAAACTATGCTTTTTTTATCCATGAATATATGTGGAAAATGCAGTGGCAGCTCACCAAAGGCAGTCTATACTTACTAGCAATATTAGAAGGGTAATACTTAGTTCGTACTATCAACTTGTTATATAAGTATGCACTATTCACTTGTCATATTGCCCGTGAATAGGAGGGCATAATGAACACTCTATCAATTGTCAAACAGCTGTGTACAGCAGGGGGAGCGGTAATTCTGTTGCTTTTCTCAGTGCCGACTCTAGCCGAAAACGACATCAACATCGACAAACCTAACGTAGCTGTAAAAACCAGTGGTTGCATTCTCGGAGGATCGGGAATGGTCATGCATTTAGATCCGCAAACCGGTCGACCTACCTCAGTGCCATCAGCAGAGCAATCTAATGCATGGGCCGCGTTACACTCCGCCCAAGCAAACCGATCAACCACAGGGCTGGTACAACAAAGAGGGCCAACAGGTGGGGTAAGTGTCAATTTACGCCGTCGCTTTCGCAGTCCATTGGTTGCAGTGGTCAATAAAAATGGCAGCGTCAGCACCGAACACTTAAATTGTGGCCGCTCAGCTGCCGTTATTGGGCAAGGGGGGTAGCAGCATGTGTATTCGTTATTTTAAGCAGATTACTTTGCTAGGCATACTGCTTGTCTTTTTGTCACTGATGACAGCGTTTGCTGCAAACATCGTGATTGTGAATGCCGATGGTGCCGGTGAAGGGTTTAACGATCCCACGATAGCGACACCTATTGGTGGCAACACAGGTACAACACTAGGTGCCCAGCGACTTGAGGTTTTTCGTTATGCAGCCCAGATTTGGGGAGCATATTTAGAGAGTGAGGTCGTAATAGAGGTAGAGGCTCAGTTTGATCCACTTTCTTGTAATTCAAGCTCCGCTGTACTGGGCTCTGCGGGAGCCACCACGGTTCATCGAAACTTCATTAATGCACCGCTCAGCGATACATGGTACCCACAAGCGTTAGCTAATGCTCTGGCTGGTAGCGACTTACAACCAACGGTTCCAGATTTGGGTGCAACGTTCAATAGCAGCATCGACAATAATAATACGTGTCTGCTGGGCACCAGCTGGTATCTGGGGCTTGACGGCGATAACGGAGGCGATATCGATTTGGCCGATGTTGTCATCCATGAGATTGGACACGGCTTGGGGTTTGCATCCTATGTCGATGAACTAACAGGTAAACGCTTCTTTAGTATGATCGACATTTATTCAGCGAATCTAGAAGACCACTCCGAATCATTAACTTGGGATCTAATGACCGACGCACAGCGCCATACCTCAGCCATCGATACCGGAGACCTACATTTTATTGGTGGTAATGTCGATGCTGCAGTGGGTCATGCGCCGATGTATGCGCCAAACTCGGTCGAGCAGGGGTCTTCCGTTTCACATTGGAGCACCTCTTTTACACCAAATCAGCTCATGGAGCCGTTTATTACTAACCCACCGATCCATGATCCGGGATTAGCATTTGAATTAATGCTCGATATTGGTTGGTTGGCTGATATAGGCAATAACCTGCCAGCAGTAAATATTAGTTCACCTATTAATGGCGATACATTTGTAGCGGGCAGCGCTGTCAACTTAAACGGCTCTGCCTCTGATATAGAAGACGGTAACCTAGATGACTCAATCAATTGGAGTTCTAATCTTGATGGATCTTTGGGGGCAGGTAACTCGCTGGTTGTAGTATTTAACACCGTAGGGGAGCATACGATCAGTGCCAATGTCAGCGATGCTGATTCAGGCTCTGCCACGGCAGAAGTGCTTATTGAAATAACACCAGCAGCATCGGTTATCCCAAATCCACCAACAGATGTAACAGCGATAATGGGGGAAACATGGCCACAAGTAAGCTGGACGACTAACAGTAATGAAGCGAGCTTTTCAATATGGCGAGATTCGCCGCATAAGAAACGGGCAGGAATGTTTGTCGGAGGCACGGAAATAGGGACGGTTGAAGCTGTTACCAGCTTTAACGATATTACGGGCGATGCCGGCACCTTCCGCTATTGTGTACGTGCTCACAATAGTGCGGGTTCATCGGACTGGATCTGTTCGACCACAACTGTTGTTGTGGCAAGTGATAGCACTGGCGGTGGTGGAAATACAGGTGGCGGCGGAGGAAATTTTTGTGATGCCCATCCTAACCATAAACGGTGTTGATAATGGACGACTCAAATTTGAAAGTCGTTATTAGAAAAACTTGATAGTTAACGGAGCGTCCCGCAGAGATAGCGAGACGCTTGTTCAAGATTAAATTTAGGACACTCACAAATATACACTTAATATATGAATCTTAAATAGGTAGATCGTAATTGATTTAGTGCAATGCTATTTGTGCGTGTTTTACCGTTATTCACTATCAATCAAGATACTTGTCAGTGTTGTGGTCAACTAAATTTGGCCACAGTTTAAGAGGCTTTCTTAAATAATCTTTCAGCCTCGTTTGGACTAATTCCTTCGTTATGCCGGTGTGGCCTAACTTGGCTATAGTAGCCCATGATATAATTCGTTATTGCATGATCTGCTTGGGTAAAATCTTTATAACCTACTTTGGGCACCCATTCCGTCTTTAAGCTTCTAAAGAATCGCTCCATTGGGGCATTATCCCAGCAGTTTCCCCGACGACTCATACTTTGCTTCATTTGGCAGCGCCATATGGTTTGACGGAACTTTTTACTGGTGTAATGCATACCTTGATCTGAGTGGAACATTACTCCCTTTGGGCGTTTTCTTACTTCATAAGCCATCTCTAATGCACTTGCTGTTAACTTACTATCTGGCGATAACGAGAATGCCCAACCTACTGGTTTGCGGGCGTATAAATCCATAACCACAGCTAAATATGCCCAGCGAGTTCCTATCCAGATGTAGGTGACATCGCCACACCAAACTTCATTAGGTCTGCTCACATTGAATTGACGCTTAAGTAAGTTCGGTACGGCCAAATGCTCATTGTTCGCCTTTTTGTACTTCGGCTTAGAAGGCTGACAACTAACTAAATCCAACTTTTTCATTACCTTACGAGCTCGGTATCGACTCAGCGAGATACCGTCATTATTGAGTATGCCAGCTATCGAGCGAGAGCCTGCTGAGCCACCACTCATGTTAAACGCAGCACGTACTTCACTCTCTAATTTAATCATTGCAAAGGATGGTCGTTGTGGCTTAAGATTTTGATACTTATAGCTACTTCGATGAATATCAAACACTTCGCAGAGTAATTTAACGGTATGGCTCTCTTTCAACCGACTGACTAATAAGGTTTTCTCATCGAGTCCGACATCAAGAGAGCGGTAGCCTTTTTTAGTATTTCTTTCTCTTCCTCGATGCGGCGTATCCGTTTTTCAAGTTCACGGATCTTAAGCTTATCTTCTGTTAAAGGTGTGGCTGTTGGTGAACCGCCATCACGCTCTAGCTTTAGCTGTCTTGCCCATTTATCGACAGTGGATTTACCAACATTCATCGCATCGGCCGCTTCACGAACGGAGTAGCCCTTATCAACAACTAACTGTGCTACTTCCAAACGAAATTCTGGTTTGAAATGTGGCTTTCTTGCTCGACTCATAATGTCACCTAAATTAATATGAGGTGAGTATATCACCTCTAGTTAGGTGGCCAAATTCACTGTACCACTACAATGTACTATGCTTGTCACCTGCAATTGGTAGGAGATAAATATCATGACAAGAGCCAGAGACAGTTTAATTGATTTGTCAGCCACGCCTTATTACCACGTAATATCTCGTTGTGTTCGCCGTGCTTATTTGTGCGGTGACGATAAACTCACAGGTAAAAACTTCAATCACCGCCGTCAGTGGTTAATCGACCGAGTTAAGCTACTTTCTAGCGTCTTTTCAATCGATATTGCAGCGTATGCCATCATGAGCAACCATTATCATCTGGTGCTACGTGTAAACCGTGAAGCAGCACTGGCTTGGTCAACGGATGAGGTGATTGAGCGCTGGTACCGACTGTATCATGGCAACCCGATGGTTGATTTGTACCTTCGCGGTCAAATAGAAGATGAATGTCGATTACAACGTATTGAAGAATATGCTGAGCAGTGGCGGCAGCGGTTATATGACATTAGCTGGTTTATGCGCAACCTAAATGAAACGATAGCGCGTGAGGCTAACAAGGAAGATAAATGCAAAGGACGTTACTGGGAAGGGCGCTTCAAATCACAAGCACTGCTTGATGAAACCGCGATACTCAGCTGCATGATGTACGTTGATTTAAACCCAGTAAGAGCAAAAATGTGTGATGATTTAGAACACAGTGATTACACTTCCATTCAAGAACGCATTACCACTTATCAAGAACATCAATCAAACCAGAACAAAACCGCACAAGACAAGCAACCGCCAGCATTACTCCCCTTTGGTTTATCACAAGACAGACATGCAATAGCATTTTCGCTGGTGGATTATCTCGAACTCGCTGATTGGAGCGGTCGTGCTATTCATCCTCAAAAGCGCGGCTACATTGGTAGTTCGACTCCTAAGTTAATTGAAACACTGGGCATTAGTGAAGATGACTGGATAGAGGTAATAAAGAACTTCAGGCGTCACTACGGTAACTTTGCTGGCAGTGAACAAAGCTTGCGACGTTGTGCAAATGACCATCACCACCGCTGGTATAAAGGTGTAGGCTGATTTTAGAAAAAATAACAATTACCTTCAGTAACTTAACGAGTCTTACTGATGGCTTATTACGTCAAATTTTCAAATTCTCTGTAAATTCCCCGAAAAACTAATTTTTTTGCACTACAAATAGTGTGAAATGGATTCCTAGATTAAATAATAGGGGGCTTTCTCGTTAATACATCGCCGTCTAAATTTATTGAGTGTCCTTTATTGTTTTCTTTGGTAAG